>CAZKWD010000008.1:5296-16054 GCA_964556175.1 uncultured Rikenellaceae bacterium | reverse complement strand
TTCAGAAATACCTGGGGGCAAATTATGTAATCACATGCGGCAACGGAACCGATGCTCTCCAAATCTCCCTTATGGCTCTTGGACTGAAACCCGGTGATGAGGTCATTACGTCAGATTTTACCTTTATTTCAGCAGTTGAGGTTGTTGCTTTGCTTGGTCTCAAACTGATTCTTGTCGATCCTGATCAGTATACCTATAACATAACAGCTGAGGCAGTCAGAAAAGTAATATCCCCGCGGACAAAAGCCATAATTCCCATCCATCTTTTTGGTCAGTGTGCCGACATTGAAAACATCATGAAGGTTGCAGAGGATCATGGCGTTTATGTTATTGAGGATTCAGCACAGGCTACAGGAACTAATTTTATTTTTTCAGACGGTACCCGGAAAAAAGCAGGAACCATCGGAATTATTGGCACTACTTCATTCTTTCCTTCCAAAAACCTCGGGTGTTTCGGCGACGGCGGAGCTCTTATTACAAACGACGAAGAGCTCGCAAAAAAAATAAGGAGTATAGCCAACCACGGAATGAAAGTAAAATACAAGCATGATGATATTGGAATAAACTCCAGGCTTGACACCATCCAGGCAGCAATTCTGAATGTAAAATTGAAATACCTCGACCGGTTTAATGACGCAAGAAGAACTGTTGCAGATTTTTATGATAAGGCACTCGCCGGATGCAAATCAATAACACTTCCCGGAAGATCAGCCTATTCCTCACATATCTTTCATCAATATACAATCAGGGTAGGGAATGACCTCAGAGATGAACTGAAGAACTATCTCGCTTCCGTTAAGATACCATCAATGATCTATTATCCGGGCCCTCTACACATTCAGGATGCATACCGTTATCTCGGATATGCCGAAGAGGATTTCCCTGTCACATCATTATTATGCAAGGAGGTTCTTTCTTTGCCAATGCATCCCGATATGGAGCAGGAACAGCTTGAATATATCACCTATAACATCTTAAAATTCTTCGAAACAAAATGACCATGGAGAAGAAATATTTTGCTCATGAAACAGCTGTCATTGATAAGGGCAGTATAATAGGAAAAGGAACAAAGATCTGGCATTTCAGCCATATTATGACAGGCTCGGAGATCGGTGAAAACTGTAATATCGGACAGAATGTTGTGGTATCCGCGGAAGTTAAGCTTGGTAAAAATGTCAAGGTCCAGAATAATGTTTCAGTCTATACCGGTGTTATCTGCGATGATGATGTTTTCCTGGGGCCGTCAATGGTCTTTACGAATATCATAAATCCGCGAAGCGCCATTATAAGGAGGGACAGTTACCTGACAACAATAGTGGAGAGAGGGGCCACGATAGGTGCCAATGCTACTATTCTCTGTGGTATCATAATAGGGAGGTATGCATTCATTGGAGCAGGCGCGGTTGTTACACGCGACGTTAAGCCATATTCCCTTGTTATTGGAAATCCGGCACGACATGCCGGCTGGATGAGTGAATTCGGACATAAGCTTTTCTTTGATGAAAAGGGATTTGCCATATGTCCTGAAAGTGGCGATAGATACCGGCTTGAGCATGGTATTGTAACGAAAATAATTTAGTAATTTTACCTTTCCAAAAAGTTATAATGGATATAACTCCAAAGAATTTCGGATTGATAGGCGTGGCAGGATATATAGCTGTCCGTCACCTTAAAGCCATAAAGGATACCGGTAATAACCTTCTTGCCAGCCTTGACAGGTTTGACAGTGTCGGTATTATTGACAGTTATTTCCCGCAGAGCGATTTCTTTGTCGAGTTTGAACGCTTCGACAGGCATTTTGATAAGCTGAAAAGGGGTGGTACAAAAATTGACTATGTGAGTATATGTTCACCTAACTATCTGCACGATTCCCATATAAGGTTTGCTTTAAGGCATAGCACAGATGCTATTTGTGAAAAGCCGATAGTACTTAATCCCTGGAACATCGATGCGCTTCAGGAAATTGAAAATGAGACCGGGCACAAGATCTTTACTGTACTCCAGACCCGGCTTCATCCAAAGATTATAGATTTAAGAAACAGAATCCGGAACGGTCCGGCTGATAAGATCTATGATATTGATCTTACATATGTTACAAGCAGGGGGAACTGGTACTCTATCTCCTGGAAGGGGGATATACAAAAATCTGGGGGCGTTGCTACAAACATTGGAATCCACTTCTTCGATATGCTCGGCTGGATCTTCGGTGAAACAAGGAAAAACATAGTACATCTTTCCGAACCTGATAAGGCTGCCGGTCTTCTGGAACTGGAGAAAGCAAGAATAAGATGGTTCCTGAGTCTCGATTATAAAGACCTGCCATCACCAGCGCGTGAGAATGGACAGAGAACCTTCAGATCAATATTGATTGACGGTGAGGAAATAGAATTCAGTGAAGGATTTACAGATCTACATACTCTTACCTATAAAGAGATACTGGCTGGAAATGGTTTTGGCTTGCAGGAATCACGCCAGTCGGTGGAAGCAGCTTATACAATTCGCAATTCCAAACCGTCAGAACCTAAAGGTGATTATCATCCTTTTTTAAGGTCAGCATCCTTTACCGGAAAAGCCCGATGAAAAAGAAAATTATTGTAACCGGCGGAACAGGCTATATAGGTTCACATACAGCTGTTGAGCTTATTGAAGAGGGATATGAGGTTATTCTTATCGATAACCTGTATAATTCAGAAGCAACCGTTGCGGAACAGATAGCTGCTATCACCGGAATAACGCCTCAGTTGGAAGTATTTGACCTGTGCGACCGGGAGAAACTTGATATCTTTTTCAGAAATAATGAAAACATTGCCGGAATAATACATTTTGCAGCATACAAGGCAGTGGGTGAGTCGGTAAGAAAACCTCTGGCGTATTACAGGAATAACCTGGTGTCACTGGTGAGCCTTCTCGAAGTAATGAAACAATATGCCATTCCGTACATTGTTTTCTCTTCATCCTGCACCGTATACGGACAACCGCAAATTTTACCGGTTAAAGAGGATACTCCCGTTCAGCCGGCAGTTTCACCTTACGGGAACACCAAGAAGATTGGTGAGGAAATAATCAGGGATGCAGTGCTGGCGGGCAATAATATCAAAGCAATCTCATTAAGGTATTTCAACCCTATAGGTGCACATCCTTCAGCGCTGATAGGCGAACTTCCGCGTGGGGTTCCTGAAAACCTTGTCCCTTTTATAACCCAGACTGCTATTGGGTTGAGGGATGAATTGAAAGTATTCGGAAATGATTACAATACACCCGACGGAACATGTATCAGGGATTATCTGCATGTGGTGGACCTGGCAAAAGCACATGTAATTGCCATAAAAAGACTCATAGAAAATAAAAATACCAGGGATTATGAGATCTTTAACCTTGGGACAGGAGAGGGAGTGTCGGTACTTGAAGCAATTAAATCTTTTGAACGTGTTTCGGACATTAAGCTGAAATACAGAATTACAGGGAGAAGGGCCGGAGATATTGAGAAGATCTGGGCAGATCCTTCACTTGCAAACAGGGAACTCGGCTGGAAAACAAAAAGTTCCCTCGACGAAGCAATGAATACGGCCTGGGAATGGGAAAAGAATATCAGAAAGAAAAACAGGTGAATATGAAGAAAATCCT
This sequence comes from uncultured Rikenellaceae bacterium, assembly GCA_964556175.1. Classification (GTDB taxonomy): domain Bacteria; phylum Bacteroidota; class Bacteroidia; order Bacteroidales; family VadinHA17; genus LD21. The sequence continues at coordinate 12,430 of CAZKWD010000008.1, read as the reverse complement.
AATAACAGGTGGTGCCGGATTCATAGGATCGCACGTGGTCAGAAGGTTTGTAAATAATTATCCCGGTTATCTTATTGTAAATGCCGATAAGCTCACCTATGCCGGTAATCTCGAGAACCTCCGCGATATTGATAAAAAGGAGAATTATTTATTTGAAAGAGCCGACATTGTTGATAAAAAGGCTGTTGCCGCACTTTTAGCCAAATATTGTTTTGACGGGATCATTCACCTTGCAGCTGAATCGCATGTTGACAGATCAATAACAGGCCCTGATGAATTTGTTTTTACAAATATTGTCGGAACGGTAAATCTTCTTAACGCTGCTCTTGACTGCTGGAAGAAATCATACGAAGGAAAACTTTTTTATCATATTTCCACCGATGAGGTTTTCGGATCGCTGGGCCCCGAGGGAATGTTTACTGAAGAGACTGCTTATGATCCCAGAAGTCCATATTCCGCCTCAAAAGCAAGTTCCGATCATATGGTAAGAGCCTATAATCACACATTTGGAATACCTGTGGTAATCTCTAACTGTTCAAACAATTATGGTCCAAACCAGTTTCCGGAGAAGCTTATTCCCCTGGCTATCAACAATATAAAAAACAATAAGCCTGTTCCGGTTTACGGAAAGGGTGAAAATATCCGCGACTGGCTTTATGTTGAGGATCATGCTTATGCAATAGATCTGATCTTTCATCGTGGCAGGGCCGGGGAGACTTACAATATCGGCGGCAACAATGAATGGAAGAATATTGATCTTATAAGGTTGCTTTGCCGGATAATGGACAAAAAACTTGGCCGCCCGGCAGGGAGTTCAGAAAAACTTATAACATACGTAAAGGACCGGCCCGGTCACGACCTGAGATATTCCATAGACTCATCAAAACTCCAGAAAGAATTAGGATGGTCTCCTATACCAAGTTTTGAAACCGGGCTTGAGAAGACTGTCGACTGGTATCTTTGGAACAGTACATGGCTTGAAAATGTAATCTCGGGTGATTACACCAGGTATTATGATTCAATGTATTCGGGAAGATAAAGCATTATTATCTTAGTGTCTCTACCCGTTTGATAAGGCCATCTCCCAGGGCGGTTTTTTGCTTTATATGATCCTGTATTGCCGCCACCACACTGTTTGATTCAAACTCACCCCTCACCTGCTCAAAGTCTTGCTTTTTCTCTTCGTCACCACCATCTATACCAAATCCGGTCATTGATGACAGTGTAAATTCTTTTCGTGCATCATTATAAAGCATCTTATCGAGATCGACCACACTCTTTTTCCATCGCTCGACAATTCTTATTACATCTTCTGCAGTAAATTCAGTAATAGTTTTCCCCTCCTCTTCTTCAATTCTTTCACACGACCATGTCCATTCCCATTCATAATAGCATTTGTGCATATTCCTGAATGCTTCCTCAACATCCACAACTGATTTAATGATCCCTGATTCGATATCATCAAGAAGGTTGTCTACTACCTGTTTTGGAGCAATCAATCCTGCAACATCGACCCATTCACCGGAACCTATTTTTTTATCCGGGGTAAGTCTTTTTCTCAATTCCTTATTTGATTTAAGGGTATTATTCTCAAGCCTTTTAATTATGGAGTTGCCGAGAAATTTATTTATTCCTGTCTGGTAGAGTTCAATACCCCTCTCCAGTGATGTGCCCTTTATCAACATATTTTTATATGTAAATGTAGAAGATACCTCTCCGGATAGTGATTTAAGCTTACGGAGAAGATCTCTCCCTTCGATCATTTTTCGTATTGTATAGGGGCTCAGCAGGTTGAAGTTAACCTGGTCAATCTTCACCGGATCTTTTCTTCTGTCGCGTAGCGGCCATTTCTGAGCATCTCTGATAGTACCGACACTTCTCAGGTTTATAGCCGGGACAAGAATGCTTTCATCATTACTTTCAATAAGATACGAGAACGGAAGGGATGAAGTATCCATATTCTTATAGTGACGGCCCATTACCAGTGTAAAGGGACCAATACGGGCCGGCCACAGCATGTATGAATCGCTGGTTGTTTTTGAGCCTCTTTCCATTATACCCTGGTGTATGGGCCCAAGTTTATACATATGGTTGCTCTGGTTCGAACCGCTTCCGGCATTCATAAATGAGAAAATTCCGGCAATAAGAAGTGTTGATTTATGATGTGTTACTGTGTAAGGTCCTGCGAATATGGAACATGCTTCCCCGTGATATCCACCGCAATTTGCAAAGAAGAGTGAGTTCTCGGCAGAATAGTGTTTTCCCAGCACACATCCCTGCCCGATAAAACATTTGTCGATCAGTGTTGATTCGGTTATTATTGTTCCCGAACATACAATAAAGTGCTCCATGATAACTCCAGGTCCAATGTAAACCGGGTCTTCTTTACAACTGTTTATTGATCCCTCGTCAAGGCTGACAGCTCCTTCAATACGGCTGTACGGGCCGACATTAACATTCCTGATATTGCTGCAGTTGATTATACGTGAATTCCTGCTTATTATACCCCTGTCAGACTCCACGGAAGCCGAATAATCGTCGATCATCTTCTCGAGGATCTTAATGGCCTTGCTTCGGTGCCTGTAAAGGGCGATGATATATGCTTCGTGAGCTGAAAGACGGTCCCATATTTTTACCATTCTGCCACCTGCTTCATTGAGAACTGCAACGCTCGTGCCATTACCAAATTTAGATACACCTTCTGTATGGATCTTTCCGCAGTTTTTTATAACCGCCTCATCTTCAATATTATAGTTGGCAATGTATTCTCCTGTATTATTTATTACGACATTTGATCCTATAGTACAGTTGTGTATCCTTGTATTTATAATCCCTGCGGGAATACTAACGCCTGATTCATCCACGAATGGCTTATCAAAGACTCCCAGTTTAATGTCGCCCGAAAAAGTAACATTTTTGCATTGCGAAGGATTAAATCTATCCATGACCATTACTTTTCCCCAATCATCACAATTGCAGTTATTACCGGTCATCGTTCGGATTTCATCGCGTGTGAGCTTTCTGTATTTTTTCACCATGACAGTAATTTGTTTATTAATCAGTTAAATTACTCAACAGTAACAGATTTGGCCAGATTTCTTGGCTGATCGACATTGCACCCCCTCAAAACGGCGATATGGTACGAGAACATCTGAAGAGGAATAACTGCAAGAAGACCTGAAAATACCGGGAGTGTTTCCGGTACTTCCAGAACATAGTCTGCCATTTTTTTTATTATCTCATCTCCTTCCGTGACAATAGCTATCACTTTACCCTTTCTGGCTTTTATCTCCTGAATGTTATTTATTATCTTTTCATAGGTGTCATCTTTCGTTGCAATAATAACAACCGGCATATTTTCATCAATCAGTGCTATCGGCCCGTGTTTCATTTCAGCAGCAGGATATCCTTCAGCATGAATATAGGATATTTCCTTTAACTTGAGAGCCCCTTCCAGAGCCACAGGGAAAAGATATCCCCTTCCGAGATAAATTGCATTATGTGTATCCCTGAATATTGATGACAGTTCCAGTATCTGGTTATTTAGCATCAATGTTTTTTCAATTTTCCCGGGTATTGAAACGAGCTCTTCAATAAGCTTTTTAAAAACAGCGTCTGAGATAATTCCCATCAGGTGTCCTATCTCAAATGCCATCATTGCCAGTACAGTAATCTGTGTTGTAAATGCTTTAGTAGATGCCACGCCGATTTCCGGTCCTGCATGGGTATATACTCCGGCATCTGTTTCCCTGGGGATGCTGCTTCCGACAACATTGCATATACCTATCACCTTTGCTCCTTTTTCCTTTGCCAGCTTTACTGCGGCAAGAGTGTCTGCTGTTTCGCCGCTCTGGCTTATTGCTATAACAATATCGCCTTTATTCATGACAGGATTTCTGTATCTGAATTCCGAAGCATATTCAACTTCAACCGGAATTCTGGTGTATTCCTCGAATAGATATTCTCCAAGGAGTCCTGCATGCCATGATGTCCCACATGCAACAATTATTATTCTTTCCGCCTTTGACATTTCATCCAGTACGTCATGCAGCCCTCCAAGCATTATTCCGGAATGATCGGGAAGAATTCTTCCCCTGAAAGTATCATGGATCGCTCTCGGCTGTTCAAATATCTCCTTGCACATGAAATGATCAAAGCCCTCCTTATCAATTTCACCGATTTTCAGGTCAATCTTTTTTACTTCGGGTTGAATCATTGTACTTTTTATAGTCTTCAGCAGAAGTTCTTCTTTTTTAATAATTGCCAGATCATCATCATTCAGATATATAACCCTTTGTGTATATTCGACTATTGGTGTGGCATCGGAGGCAATGAAGTTCTCTCCTTCTCCCACTCCAATGACAAGCGGGCTCCCTTTTTTAGCTGCAAAAAGTTTGTCGGGTTCTTTTGTACAAATTATTACAAGACCATACGCCCCCTCAACTCTGTTCAGCGCCAATGTAATTGCCTGTTCTGCAGTAAGATCACCTTCAACATACAGATGATCCATTAAGTTAGCCAAAACCTCTGTGTCTGTCTGGCTGGAAAAAGTGATACCACGTCCTTCAAGGTGCTTTTTCAGCAGAGCATAATTTTCTATAATGCCATTATGAACGACAATAAAGTTACCTTTGGCTGATATTTGCGGATGTGCATTCAGTTCATTAGGTTCACCATGAGTTGCCCACCTTGTATGTCCCATCCCTGTTTTTCCGTCAAAACTGGACTTACTGACCATCTCCTCAAGGTCTTTAACCCTGCCTTTACATTTGAAGATCTTCGTATCTCCGTTTACAAGGGCCAGGCCCGCTGAATCGTATCCCCGGTATTCAAGCCGTTTCAGTCCGTTTATTATTATCTGCCGGGCAGGTTTTGAACCTATATAACCAATAATCCCACACATATTAAATATTTTAGAAACACATTATGTGACTACAAAAACATGATCAGGATATTCAGAATCTGGTGTATGTTAAGTCAAATTTTACCGGACTTGCATTATTATTTGCCTTCAAAATAGCATTCTGAACTGATCCTGCAGGGAGAATGAGCTGAAATTCCGGTTTTAAGACATCGGTTGAGTCTTCCAGGAATTGCTGTACATAATATGCCAGATTAAAGATGTAATTGCCGGCAGTTGTATCTATTCTCCCGTCAAAAAAAGATGTGCTTATGTAATAATCGTGTATGAGATATTTTGATCCTGTGTTGTCATAATATCCCATAAATAACTGTGACGGGAAAGACGAACCATAATATGTATATCCGTCATAATGAACAGGCCAGGTTATTCTTGCCTTATTAATCTTTATGCCCTTCAGTGAAGTATCATTCTTTATGTCTTCAAGTCCCGGAACCGTAAACTTTGTAAATACTCCGTTCAGACATTGCTGGTAAGTGAGGGTATCTCTGAATCCGTCATTTATATGTTCAATCTTTTTATCAGCATGTGCCGTACTGTAGTCATGGGAATATATATTGTAGCATGCATTGCTTGCTTTTGCGTCGAGAATGAAAAAGAATACTGATGTAAAATCATCTTCATCTCTCAGAAAAACAACAAAATAGTGGTTATATGAACTGTAGTTATCCGGGGGGGTAAGACTTAATGTAAGAAAAACAGGATTTCCTATTGATCTCAGTGTGAACTGCAGTCCCTTAAAATATGATCTGAAGTCGGGAACGGAGTTACTGTGAAAAAGCATTGTGGTATCCCTGATGATGTATTCACCGAAAGAGTTCGGCAGGGTAAGTGTTACATTATTGTTGGTATTTGCCTTCAGTCCCGGAAGAGGGACATCAATACTATACCCGGTAAGCGGGGTTTCTTTGTTTGAATAGTATGTTGTATCGGTATAAATCTCCTCCGCTATTTCTGAAATAGTCAGTATGTGGCCAGTTGATGTATCACCAACGACATTTGTAAAATTAAGTACAAGTTTTATTGAATCTACTGTTAGAACACCGCCCTCCCATAAATCATTCATCCTTATCTGTGTAACAAATCCTGCTGTTGTTGATCCAAAGTAAGGGTCATAAAGCTCTCCCATGTATGAGTAACCGGGATTACTTGATTCGGCGGAATCGGTATACATCGTATATGAATTTATACTCAGGGTGTCTGTTGAATACAAAGTGGCAAAATCACTTCCGGGAAGTATCTTATTGCCAATAATGGTCCCATCCTCTTCACAGGAATTACTAAGGAACAGAATTCCTGTAAGAATGAGCAGGTAAGTATTTAGAGAAAAATATGATCCGAAGGATTTTTTTGAATTATGATAGGATGTTGTCATAAAAGTCGTTATAGGCATCAATATATTCTGTTTCATTCTTGTATGGAAGTACTGGTTTGTTAATTGTCTTCAGGTATTTACTTAATTCACTGTTTATCTGTTCACTTCCGATAATGATCCCGTCGGAATATTTAATTGCCAGTTTTGAAATATTTAAAAAATCGGGGTTTTTTATCAGTTTGAGATTTTCCCCGTCTATTCCATCAAAACGCAGTTTGTCGGTGAACGTTGATCTAAACGGTGTTTTGAAATCATTATTGTAGATTGAATAAATGATTTTTTGATCATGGAAAAGGGGGTCATCGCTGTAAATACTCCTGAGATAGACCGGCACAAGTGCCGACATCCATCCATGGCAATGGACAATGTCAGGCGCCCATCGTAATTTCTTTACTGTTTCAATAACTCCTCTGGCAAAGAAGAGTGCCCGTTCATCATTATCTTCAAATTCTTTGCCTGAGGCATCGGTCACAATATGTTTTCTCTGGAAGTAATCATCATTATCAATGAAATAGACCTGCATTCTTGCACTCTGGATTGAGGCAACCTTTATAATGAGAGGATGATCGGTATCGTCAATTATCAGGTTCATCCCTGAAAGTCTTATCACTTCGTGGAGCTGGTTCCTGCGTTCATTGATACATCCGTATCGCGGCATGAAAGTACGGATCTCCTTACCCCTTTCCTGAATTCCCTGGGGTAGGTACCGGCCGATCTGTGATAATTTGGTTTCCCCCAGATATGGAGTGATCTCCTGTGAAATGAATAATACTTTCCTGCGTTCCATTTACCTGCCTCGATAACCCTTTAGTATTAAGGTGCAAAGATAATAATAAAA
>CAZKWD010000008.1:0-5196 GCA_964556175.1 uncultured Rikenellaceae bacterium | reverse complement strand
CCATTTACCTGCCTCGATAACCCTTTAGTATTAAGGTGCAAAGATAATAATAAAATTTGAGAAAATTTACAAGCGGCAGACATTGATAAATACCGGTTGCAAGTTGCAACTATATATTAGCTTTGTATGTTAAATTTTCTTAAATGAAGACCATCAGTACTGTTAAAGAGCTTCAGGAGCGGTTAAAAGAGATGCGCCAATCTTCTTTAGGTTTTGTACCGACAATGGGTGCATTGCATAAGGGACACCTGTCACTTGTAAAGAATGCAGTCAGTGAATGCCCGCTGGTTGTGGTCAGTATATATGTGAATCCAACCCAGTTCAATGACAGGGAGGATCTTAAAAGATATCCCCGGCCGTTAAAGAAAGATCTAGCAATACTTCGGAGATATCTCAGGAAAAATGATATCGTCTTTACTCCTGATGATAATGAAATGTACCCGGCTGAAGATAAAAGGATATTTAGTTTCGGCAATCTCGATAACGTGATGGAGTCTCTTCACAGACCCGGACATTTCAATGGTGTAGCTCAGATAGTAAACAGGTTTTTTGAAATAATTCTTCCGGATGTTGCTTTTTTCGGACTTAAAGACTTTCAACAGGTGGCTGTTATAAAAAAGCTTATAAGACAAAATCACTATAAAGTAAAAATTGCCGTGTGCCCTGTCATTCGTGAACCTGATGGTCTTGCAATGAGCAGCAGGAACATTCTCCTTGAACCTCACATGAGGAAGAATGCTCCTGTTATTTTTAAAACGATCTCAGAAGCATCAGGAATGATAAAGAAAAGTGACATTCCTGAAATAAAAGCTTACGTAAAGAAGAGTATTGAAAAGAGAGCTGGTTTTAGTGTTGAATATTTCGAGATTGTAGATGATAAAGAACTAATTCCTGCCGGCTCAAAAAAAGAAATGGAAAAAGTGAAATGTTATTATGGATGTATTGCAGTCAGGGCCGGGAAAATAAGACTTATTGATAATATTGAATTCCCTTTGGTATGAATCAAAAAGGTTAACTAACTTTGCAGTATTAAATTGATATCTCCTTTTATTATGATACTTGAAGTACTGAAATCGAAGATCCACAGGGTGTCCGTTACGGGGGCAAATCTTAATTACATTGGGAGCATCACTATTGATGAAGATCTTATGGATGCGTCAAATATCATTGAAAATGAAAAAGTCCAGGTATTAAACCTGAACAATGGCGAACGTTTCGAAACATATGTAATAAAAGGGGAAAGAGGATCCGGGGAAATTTGTCTTAACGGAGCCGCCGCACGGAAGGTTCTTGTAGGTGATATACTTTTGATAATGGCTTTTGCATTTATTGATGCCGATGAGGCAAAAAAGTTCCGTCCTTCCATCATTTTCCCTGATACAAAAACAAATAAACTGATCTGAATTTGAGAAAAAGCATAATACAAACCCTTAAGTTTCTTGCTTTTCTTATTGTAGGGATTATCCTTCTGTGGCTGGCTTTCCGGAACGTAGATTTCAAAAGCCTTGCCAAAAACCTGAAGGAAGCAAACTATTACTGGCTCATACTGTCGGTTTTTTTCGGTTTTATAGCTTTTGTTTGCCGTGCCCGCCGCTGGCAATTGCTCATTCATCCTCTAGAATATCATCCTTCATTCTGGCATACGTTTCATGCAATGATGATTGGATATATGGCTAATCTTGCCTTGCCGAGAATAGGAGAAATAACACGTTGCGTGACACTGGGGAAAAAAGAAAAAATACCGGTTGATAAGCTGGTGGGGACCGTGATCATTGAACGTACAATCGATTTTTTTTCGATCGTGTTACTCCTGGTAATCATTGTTTTTACAAGCGGAGCGATTATTAATGAGTTTCTGAAAGAAAGCATCTTCATCCCTTTCAAAGAAAAAGTCCTATCGCTGTGGTACTTTTCATGGATCTTATGGGCGCTGCTGGTCCTTTTAGCTATTATTGCTTTGTACCTCATGATCCGTTACAAAAAGAATCTACGGAAAATAAAGTTTTTTTCAAAGATTTTTGATATTGTAAAAGGTGTGATCAGCGGATTGAAAACGATTACAAATCTTGAAAGAAAATGGGAATTTATTCTCTATACATTCTTAATCTGGATCAGTTATGCCCTTATGACATGGGTAGTTGTATTCTCCCTTGAAAGCACATCAAATATTTCATTCTGGAAATCACTTATCATACTTGTAATTGGCGGGTTAGCAATGTCGGTCCCCGTCCAGAGCGGATTCGGGGCATTTCATTATGCAGTATCACGAGCGCTTGTGGTGATACAGGGAGTAAGTCTTGAAGACGGACTCACCTATGCCTTACTTACACATGAATCACAGATAATATTTGAAATAATCATTGGTATTATTTCAATATTTTTAATGTATGGCCGAAACCATAAAGTAAAAATTACTGACCTCACGCTTACCTCTGATGTAGGGCAAAAATCATAATTATTAATCCCATAAAAGGGTATATAGAGATCCAAGATGGCTAAATCCAAGACTGTTTTTGTTTGTCAGAATTGCGGTGCTGAATCACCAAAATGGATAGGAAGATGCCCCTCCTGCAAAGAGTGGAACACATACCATGAAGAGATAATTGCTCCTGTATCCTCGCGTAACCTGTCATTTATAACCGAGCAGCAAAAAAGCAAACCATCGCTGCTTGATGATATTATTGCTGATGAAAAGAACAGGCACCATACCGGGATGCCGGAACTTGACAGGATCCTTGGAGGAGGTATGGTAAGTGGTTCGCTGATCCTTCTCGGAGGTGAACCGGGCGTTGGTAAGTCAACCCTTGCCCTTCAAATGGCTCTGGCTTTAAAACAGACAAAAATATTATATGTGTCGGGTGAGGAGAGTGAAGAACAGATAAGCCTAAGAGCCCGTCGTCTTAAAGGTTCCAACCCGCTGTGCTACGTCTTAACCGAGACAGAGCTTGAAAATATCCTGGTGCATTCCGAAAGTCTTAAACCCGGACTCATAATCATTGACTCCATTCAGACCATCAGCAACGGCATGCTTGAATCATCTGCCGGATCGGTTTCGCAGGTAAGGGAATGTGCTGCCCAGCTTCTTAAATATTCAAAGATAAGCGGTATACCGGTTGTTCTTATAGGCCATATTACAAAGGACGGAACACTTGCAGGGCCGAAGGTACTGGAACATATTGTCGATGTTGTTCTCTACTTTGAAGGAGACAATAACTATGTGTACCGTATTCTGCGTTCTGTGAAAAACAGGTTTGGCTCAACTTCCGAAATAGGAATATTTGAAATGGCTGAGTCGGGGCTTATTGAGGTAAATAATCCGTCGGAGCTTTTTATTAACCAGCATGATGAAATTTTAAGTGGTGTTTCCATTGCTGCCACTATTGATGGGATGCGTCCGTTTCTCATTGAAACACAGGCTCTTGTGAGCAGTGCCGTGTATGGCACCCCCCAGCGAAGTTCTACAGGTTTTGACATACGAAGACTTAATATGCTGCTGGCCGTGCTCGAGAAGAGGGCCGGTTTCAGGCTTGGGATCAAAGATGTCTTTCTTAATATTGCCGGCGGCATTAAGGTAAACGATCCTGCTATTGATCTTGCCATAATAAGTTCTGTCCTCTCATCAAATCTTGATATTCCTGTTTCGAGGGAAATCTGTTTTGCCGGTGAGGCAGGTCTATCGGGAGAGATCCGTCCTGTATCGAGGATCGAACAGCGTATAAGGGAAGCTGCAAAAATGGGATTCAAAAAGATATGCCTGTCAAAGTATCATAAATGGAGCGGATTGCAAATCCGCACCAGCGGTGATATTGAATTAGTAAAGATTGGGAAGATAGAGCATCTGGTGAAGCTGTTGTTCAGCTGAAAATACCCCCCGCCGCTAAAGCGGCATCCCCCCTGAAGGGGGGACTAAATCTATTACCCACTTGAATTAGTTTAAGGTTTAAAGCCCCCCTATAGAGCCTGTCCCGATAGCTTGAACGTAGTGAAAGCGTATCGGGAGGGGATGGGGGGTTTTTAATATTAATACCGATCCATCAACGGGTTATCTCTTCTTGTGTTCTCTCTTTTAACCTTCTCGCAATCGAGTTCCATACTGAATCCGGCAGGGCGCTCGAACTCATCTGATTCCATAATTCCAAACTGGGGATCGTCATATACCTTTCGCAGGAATATACCCATTATCGGCAATGCCATAGCCGCTCCCTGTCCCTCACCGAGTGTCTCAAAATGAATTGCCTGATCTTCCCATCCGCTCCATACACCTCCTACAAGGTTCGGAGTTATACCCATGAACCAGCCGTTCGATTGGTTCTGGGTAGTTCCGGTCTTACCACCGATCTGGTTCAGCAGGATATACGGTTCACTTCTCATTCTTCGCCCTGATCCTGTAAGAACTACGCCCTGTAAAAGGTTAAGCATCAGGTAGGCAGTCTCTTCATTTAAGACCTCCTCTATTTTCGGAGTAAAGCGGGAAATAACATTCCCATTCTTATCTTCTATCCTTGTCACATACATGGGGCGTGTATAGACTCCCTTGTTTGCATAAGTTCCATAAGCTCCCACCATCTCTTCAAGTTTGATATCGGAGGTGCCCAGGAATATTGAATATACCGGATCAATAAAACTTCTTATTCCCATTTTATGCATCAGGTCGGCAACCGCAGAGGGTCTGAACTGTTCCATAAGCCAGGCTGAAATATAATTTTCTGACTGTGCCAGTCCCCATTTTAATGTTACCATCTTGCCATGATAGGCTCTCGGGCCGGAGCTTCTGGGGGTCCAGACTGTATCATTGACTACATCTTCAAATGAACGGGGGATATTCTCCACTTCATAACAGGGAGAATAACCATTTTGCATCGCAAGGGTATACAGAAAGGGCTTAATAGTGCTCCCTACCTGTTTCTTTTGCCGGGTACATGCATCCCATTTGAAATACCTGAAATCAGGTCCTCCGACATATGCTTTAACATGACCATTATGCGGATCTTCAACCATGAAAGCCGATCGTATGAAATATTTGTAATACCATATTGAATCAAGAGGCGTCATCACTGTATCTATCTCTCCCTTCCATGAGAATACCTTCATTTCTACAGGAGTGTTAAAAGAAAGCAAGATTGAGTCTTCCGGGATTCCTCTTGCCCTCATTATATAATATCTGTCGCTCTGCTTCAACGAATTCATTATCAGCTC
>CAZKWD010000007.1:13094-16363 GCA_964556175.1 uncultured Rikenellaceae bacterium | reverse complement strand
TTTACCGATCAGCCCAACGATCGTATCATGGTCTGGGATCAGAAAAAAGGTCTCGATATATTTATGGAGCCTGCAGGACGTTCAAATGGCCTTTCATTCGACAGTCAGGGTAATCTTTGGTCATGCGCCGATGAAAAAAATGAGCTATGGCGAATAGGTCCCGGTAAAGAGGTTGAGGTAATTGTGGATAATTTTGAGGGCAGGCTTTTGAACGGGCCCAATGACCTTTGGATCTGCCCCGATGGCGGTGTATATTTTACTGATCCATTCTACAAACGATCATGGTGGGCTCATAATGAAATGCCCCAGAAAAAGCAGTGTGTTTATTACCTTAAACCTGACCATAAAACCATTATGGTTGTTGGAGGTGATCTTCAACAGCCTAATGGAATAGTAGGGACACCGGACGGAAAAAGACTTTATGTGGCTGATATAAGAGGCAATAAAACATGGTCATATTCAATAAATCAAGATGGAACCCTTTCAGATAAAACTCTTTTTTGTGAAATGGGATCTGACGGTATGACAATCGACTCGGAAGGAAATTTGTACCTTACAGGAAGAGGTGTTACCATTTTTGATAATACAGGCAGGAGGCTGGGTAATATTGCCGTTCCTGAAAACTGGACCGCAAATGTATGCTTTAGCGGCAGAGATCTCAAAAGCCTGTATATAACCGCCAGCAAAGGATTGTACCGCATCAGGCTGAAAATAAGGGGAACCCGCGGTTGATAGAACAAATTGTTGATATTTTCCAGTTAATTTGTAATAACCTTTAACATTATTGGTTTTTTGCTTTATCTATTTTTTCTATTATTACACCCTGTTTTTATTTATTTCTTTTTCTGAAAACTATTTCTTATTTGGTTATGGAGGGAACACGCAGGGCAGATATCAGGCCGGGGATCTCGGTTATGGTGGAACTTATTGAGGATAAACGTACGGGCAGGCTTACAGGAGGCAGGGTAAAAGAGGTGCTGACAACTTCTCCAAATCATCCTCACGGGATCAAGGTAAAACTGGAAAATGGTCGTATAGGAAGAATAAAACAGATAGTCAGTTTCGATTTCTGAAGAATTTGCTGCTTTGATCAGGCTGGTTATTACGATTCCTTATTTGTCAATCATTCAAAAAATTAACTAAATTTGCAGCGGATGAAAAGTAATGTTTTTCATTTTCTGTATTTATTAATTCAATTAGAAAAAATATGAAGTATGAGGATTTTCTGGTCTCAACGCTGGGAAACGGTAATGTGTTAACGCCTCTAAAAAAGGGCCAGCGGGCAGACAGTCCTGTATATAAATTTGTCAGTGATGACGAAAGAATACTGTATGATGTATCGCTTGAACATTTTAACAAATACGTGAAGAGCGGAAAAGTGCCGGTTTCATTTGAAAAGGCGGGCCCCAAGGAGAATATTTTCTTTGAGCCGGCCAAGACCAAAGTTGGCATTGTTACCTGCGGGGGATTATGTCCTGGCGTTAACAATGTGATACGTAGTCTTGTCCACCAGCTTTATTACAGGTATGGAGTAAGCAGAATACTTGGTATCAAATACGGATACGAGGGTTTAATATCGAAATATAATCATCCTGTTGTTGAGCTTACTGCATCCATGGTCAGCGATATTCATAATTCCGGAGGAACATTTCTTGGGACATCGAGAGGAAATCAGGATGTTGAAGAAATGGTTGATACCCTGGAGATTCTGAATCTCAATATTCTTTTTTGCATAGGAGGCGACGGCACTTTGCGCGGCGCACACTCAATTCATGAAGAGATAAAGAAGAGAAAGCTGAAAATAGCTGTTGCCGGGATTCCTAAAACAATCGATAATGACATAGACCTTATACAGAAATCTTTCGGATTCGAAACAGCATTTTCTATTGCCAATGACATCATCCGTAATGCACACAATGAAGCAGAGGGTGCCCATAACGGGATTGCCCTTGTAAAACTTATGGGAAGAGATTCGGGATTTATTGCAGCCAGCGCTGCGCTTGCCATTCAGGAGGTGAATTTTGTGCTTGTCCCCGAGATCTCTTTTGACCTGTATGGCATCAGGGGATTTCTTAAAGTACTCCGCAATCGTCTTGAAGAGAGACACCATGCAGTAATTGTAGTGGCTGAAGGTGCCGGCCAGGATCTGTTCGAATCCAAAGATCTTGTTAAAGATGCATCAGGAAATATAAAGCATAAAGACATTGGCATTTACCTCAAGGAAAAGATAAAAGAGGAATTTGATTCAAAAGGATTTCCATATTCCATAAAATATATTGACCCCAGCTATATAATCAGAAGTGCTCCGGCAAATGCCAACGACAGTAAATTCTGCAATCTGCTTGCCCAGAATGCCGTGCATGCAGCTATTGCAGGAAAAACTGATTTTGTTCTGGGATACTGGAACAACGAATTCACTCTCATGCCAATTCCTATGGCTGTGGCCAAGAGAAAGAAAATAGATGTAGAAGGGGAATTGTGGTGGAACGTCCTGGAAGCAACCGGCCAGCCTATCAGCATGAAAAATCCCTGAGATGATCAGAAATATTATTTTTGACCTGGGGAATGTTCTCATCAGCTTCAGGCCTGATGAATATCTCAAAAATAATAATTATACGGAGGAAAAAAGGAGCATCATCCTTAAGGACATCTTCATGAGTCCTGAATGGCTTTTACTTGATAATGGTACAATAGACACCAGGAAAGCAATTGATAGAATCGAAAAAAAATCTATCCTTAAAAGGGCAGAGATAGCGTCTGTTTTTAATAAAAGGACTGAGATAATGTTTCCCCTTGATGATAACGTAAAAATGCTTCCTGCGTTACGAAAAGAGGGTTTTAAGCTATATTATCTATCTAACTTCCCCGTTGATACTTTTTTTGAGATAAAAAACAGTTATTCTTTTTTTAAATACTTTGACGGCGGAATTATTTCAGCTGAAGTAAAGCATTCCAAACCTGATCCTGCATTCTATCTGATTCTCATGGAGAAATATAATCTTAAAGCAGAGGAATGTTTTTTTATTGACGATATTGAAGTTAATGTTAAGACAGCCGAAGCACTTGGGATGGAGTGTTTGTTCACCGCAGGATCAACCAGTATTTCAAATGATTTTATGATGACTTACTTTACTTGATGCGCTACGCGCAATGTAAACACTGTTAAACCTCTACGAGGTATTATGATCTGGTACCCGCATTGCTTACACTACTTAATGCGCTACGCGCAATGGGATATTACATTACCGGATGTCCTTTGAGCAGTGAGA
>CAZKWD010000007.1:0-12994 GCA_964556175.1 uncultured Rikenellaceae bacterium | reverse complement strand
TGGTCGTTATATTACCGAATGTCCTTTGAGCAGTGAGATATACCGCGTAGCGGTTATAGTAGTGTATTGAGCTAACAGTGACCATGGTTCATAATTCCCCGTAGGGGATTAAGAGATATCAGGATTATTTCTTATATTTGTTAAGCTGCATTTTTAAAATTTATCCATTATGAAACCAGGAGCATTCACCCAGTTGTATGTTCAGCTTGTCTTTGCTGTACATAATAGAGAAAATGTCTTAATACACACTATTCGTCCCCGAATTTTTGAATATATCAGTGGAATAATTACCGGGATGAATCACAAATCATTGATTGTCAATGGAGTAACGGATCACATTCATATTCTTATTGGTTTAAATCCATCCATTTCAATATCTGATACAGTACATGATATTAAACGTAATTCGTCGCTCTTTATCAACAATAATAGACTTTTACCGGGCCGGTTTTCATGGCAGGAGGGTTATGGTGCATTTTCATATAGCCGTACACAAATTGAAAATGTCTACCGATATATTCAAAACCAGGAGACTCACCATGCAAATAAAACTTTTCGTGATGAATATCTGGCTTTACTTGAAAAATATGAAATAGATTATGATCCCAGGTTTCTATTTGAATTTTTTTGATTACCTGTGATCTCTCAACAGATTAGAATCTGAAGCCTCCCGGCTGTTATAATTTAAATATTCGATCCTGGCATAGTTAATACAACAGGTTATTTAATCTAATATATTGCTAATCTGCTGTTTAAATAGCTTTTATTTAAATTGTTTCACGTGGGAAAAAACACTATTCTGTAAGGAATCTATTTAAAATTAAGGCTTTCTTTGAACCGATCAGCTTTTTCAATTCTTCAAAGGGTGTTTTTCTAATTTTTTCCATGGAACCAATTTTCTTCATTAATACTTCTCTGGTTTTTTCCCCTATCCCTTTAATTTTATCCAGCTCTGTTTTTGTTAACTCTGAAGAACGTTTGTCCCTGTGGAAATTTATTCCGAATCTGTGTGCTTCGTTTCTTAACTGCTGAATTATTTTTAGGCTTATAGAATTCTTATCGAGGTATAGTGGAATATTATCTCCCGGGAAATAGATCTCTTCAAGTTTTTTGGCAATACCTATCATGGCTATTTTTTTATTAAGATCCAGTCTTTCCAGGCTTTTCATTGCAGAAGAGAGCTGGCCTTTACCGCCATCGATTATTATAAGCTGGGGCAATTCCTGTTTCTCTTCCAGCATTCTTTTGTAACGCCTGAATACAATCTCTTCCATTGATGAGAAATCATCCGGTCCTGTTACTGTTTTAATATTAAAGTGTCTGTATTTTTTTCTGCTTGGCAGGCCATTACGGAAAACGACACATGCAGCTACGGGATTTTTACCCATTATATTTGAATTGTCGAAGCATTCAATATGCATGGGTAATTCAGCCATATGAAGGTCATCCTTTAGTTTGTTTAGATTCTTTGATGTCCGGTTTTTCTTTGTTCCGGCTGTCATTCTTTTTTTCCGTTCAAGCTTATAATAGAGTGCATTCCTTTCAGCCAGCTCAAGAAGTTTCAGTTTTTCTCCTTTTACAGGGATTGTATATTTCACCTCCTCAATTAATATATCAGGCATAAAAGGGACTATTATTTCAGATGAATCGCTTGATAATCTGTGTCTTATCTCTGTTATTGCAAATCCCAGCAGGAATTCTTTTTCTTCATCTATCCTGCTCTTCATGTCAAGTGTAAATACCTGAATTACAGCACCGTCTATAATTTTCAGGAAGCTTACATAAGTATTGTTTGTATCCAGGGCCAATCCAAAGACATCCGCATTTTTTACCTTGTTGCTTACAACTGTTGAGCGTGCCCTGAATTTTGAGAGTATATCAAGTTTATCCTTGATCATCTGTGCCTCTTCAAATCTGAGGTTGCGGGAGCGTTCTGCCATAAGTTGTTTGAGATGTTCAATTACCGATGATATATTTCCCTTCAGAATATCTCTTATCTGCTTTATTCCGGCCATATATTCTTCCTCATTCTGCAGCCCAATGCATGGTGCTTTACAGTTACCAAGGTGATACTCCAGACATACTTTGAATTTGCCAGATTTAATATTTGATTTTGTAAGGTTCAGGCTGCATGTTCTCAATTTATATAGCTGTCTGATAAGATCAATCAACGTTTTTACCATCTGTCCCGAGGTATAGGGACCATAATATTCTGAACCATCCTTAATAGTATTTCTTGTGCTGAATACTCTTGGAAATAGTTCATTTTTAACACATATCCAGGGGTATGTTTTGTCATCTTTCAGAAGAATGTTGTACCTGGGCTGATGTGTTTTAATAAGGCTATTCTCAAGCAGGAGTGCATCTGATTCATTATCCACCACAATATGACTCAATGTTGATGCCTGCTTAAGCATAACACTGGTTTTCCCTGACTGTTTTCTGCCAAAATATGATCTTACCCGTTTTTTCAGGTTTTTTGCCTTACCAACGTATAAAAGGTTCCCTGATGAATCCAGGAATTGATAGACACCCGGTTTTTCAGGCAGAATCGAAATTATTTGTTCAGGGCTTATGGACATCCGGCAAAATTAATAAATATATCAGGATTGCTTCGTTTCGCTCGCGATGACACTGCCTCAAATTATCTGTTCTATTCCACAAATAACGGAACATGACAGAAATTCTTTCCGTCGAACAGACCCTTATCGCTAAGCTTAAGTTCAGGTATTACCAGGAGTGCCATAAATGAAAGTGTCATAAACGGAGCTGACATTTTGCATCCAAGGTTTTTCACCGATTCAGATAGTTTTTCATATTTTGAAGCCACCTCTGTGCATGGTCTGTCCGACATTATCCCGGCAATATTGAGTTGAAGTGATTCTATTTTATCTTCTGCTGCTACAGCGAGCCCTCCTTTAAGATTTACAATTTCATTTACAGCTGCAACAATATCTTTGTCGGATACACCTACAGCTATAATATTATGACTGTCGTGTGCAATCGAGCTTGCAAATGCTCCATGTTTGATCCCAAAACCTTTAACAAATCCCACTGCCGGTTTTGCATCATTATACCTGTCCTTTACAACAATTTTTAATATATCTTCTTCGGGCATCGACCCCACCAATTCACCCGGAATTGGCTCTCTTATTATTTCCATTGTCAGCAGTTCGCCATCGAAAGCATTTATCACCCTGAATCTCCTGCCATGATTTTTTACCCTGATCTCTTCCTCTGTTATTTTACTGCATATAAAATTGTTTATAGGTTTCCCTGGTCTGTATTGAAACAGGACTTTCCCCCTGTCAAATACTTTTATTCCCTCTATCCATGTTTCCAGGATGTCCATTTCTTCCAGGCTGTTAACTAATATTAAATCGGCACTGTCACCGGGTTTCAGCATACCTGCATCCAGGTTATAATGTTCTGCAGGATTTATGGTTGCACTTTTAATAACATCGAATGGATCATATCCTTCAGATATTAATTTTGCAATGATTTTGTTTATATGTCTTTTCTCAAGCATTTCCGGATGAAGGTCATCGCTGCAAAGCATCAGATTTTCCGGATCAGTTTTATATAGTTCTTTAAGTGCATCAAGATTTCGCGCTGCACTTCCTTCCCGTATTATTATTTTCATCCCCAGCTTCATTTTTTCCCTGGCTTCTTCAATTGTACTGCATTCGTGGTCGGTTGTAATCCCTGCTTCTATATATTTCTTTAATTTACTACCTGATAATCCCGGTGCATGCCCATCAATTTGTTTCCTTTTCTTTTTTGCTATTGCCAGTTTCTTCATCACCTCTTTATCTTCAAATATCACTCCCGGATAATTCATCATCTCTGCCAGGTGTTTT
Organism: uncultured Rikenellaceae bacterium; assembly: GCA_964556175.1. Taxonomy (GTDB): domain Bacteria; phylum Bacteroidota; class Bacteroidia; order Bacteroidales; family VadinHA17; genus LD21. The sequence goes on along the minus strand of CAZKWD010000007.1, from coordinate 9,134 downwards.
ATTTCCGGTTTATTTAAAAGCTTTTCAATATCCTGACTATCCAGTCTTGCCCCGCTGGTTTCAAGATTTGTTGCAGGCACGCATGATGGGGCTCCAAACCAGAATTTCATCGGCACTTTACTCCCGTCCTTTATCATATATTCTATACCCGCCAATCCCATTACATTGGCTATTTCGTGAGGATCTGCCACCACGCCTATTGTTCCATGTGGAACACTTGCCTGAGCAAATGCTCCTGGATTTAACATTGAACTTTCTATATGAATATGTGCATCTATGATGCCAGGCATTATATAATTATTTTTTTCTTTTTCTATCCTTTGTATCTTAATTATTTTTCCGTTCTGTATATAAACGCATGCAGAATAAATAGTTCTGTTTTGTATATCAATCAGCTTTCCTTCTATTTCTTTTAATATTTTTTTCATAAATATTTTTTTGTTCCACGTGGAACACTTTATCGTCCCAAATACATTAATAAAATATTTACATCTGAAGGGGATACCCCGCTTATTCTTCCCGCCTGCCCAATATTCGCCGGTTTTATTCTGTTAAGTTTTTGTCGTCCTTCCGTTGAGATTGATACAAGTTCGCTGTAATTTATATCTTCCGGAATTTTAAGATTCTCAAGTCTCTTAATTTTTTCCGCTATAATTTTTTCTCTCTTTATATATCCTTCGTATTTTATTTTTATTTCTGCTGACTCTGCAATCTCATCATATCTCTCCGATCTTTCTATTTTTAGATTCTCTCCACTTGTTATTTTCTTTAATAATTCTCCTGTTTTTATCTGCGGCCTTGTGGCAATATTTATTGCTTTTGTTTTTTGCTTTATTCTGCTTGAATTTCTTTCTTCCAGGTATATATTAATTTCTTCCGGGGCTATACTTGTTTTTTTCATATACTCTAGAACCTCTTCTGTCATTACTTCCTTTTCCTCAATCATTCTTAACCTTTTTTCATCAGCAAGACCTATTTCGTATCCTTTCTTTGTTAATCTTTCATCAGCATTGTCCTGTCTTAAAAGTATCCGATACTCTGCTCTTGATGTAAACATTCTGTAAGGTTCATCTACGCCTTTCGTAACCAAATCATCAATTAAAACTCCTATATATGCTTCATCCCTTTCCAGTATCATTTCTTTTTCCCCTCTGATTTTTAAAACTGCATTTATGCCTGCCATAATACCCTGAGCTCCTGCTTCTTCATATCCTGTTGTTCCATTAATTTGTCCCGCAAAATACAGGTTTTCTATCATTTTTGTTTCCAGGGTATGCTTTAGTTGTGTTGGCTGAAAGAAATCATATTCGATAGCATATCCCGGCCTGAATATTTCTACTTTTTCCAGTCCCTTTACTTTTCTTAAAGCATTTATCTGTGCTTCCATTGGAAGGCTGCTTGCAAATCCGTTAACATAATATTCAATTGTATTATTACCTTCCGGTTCTATAAAAAGCTGATGTGCATCTCTCTCTTTAAATGTCACTATTTTATCTTCAATACTCGGGCAATATCGAGGACCTCTTCCCTTTATTTTTCCTTTAAAAAGCGGACTGAATTCAAGTCCTTTTCTTAGTTCTTCATGCGCTTCTTTATTTGTATGCGTAATGAAACAACTTTTTTGTCTTCTCAAATCTTTCTTCTTTGATAAATATGAAAAATTACCAGGCTTTTCATCTCCTTTTTGCTCTGTCAGTATTTTAAAATTAATTGTTCTTCCATCTATTCTTGGACTTGTTCCTGTTTTAAGTCTTTCCACAGTAAAGCCTAATTCTGCCAGCTGTTCACTGAGTCCGTAAGAAGAAGCATCTCCTGATCGTCCTCCTGTTATATTTTTAAAACCCACATGTAGTATTCCGTTCAGAAATGTGCCGTTTGTTAATATTATTGAATGTGCATTAAATCTTGCTCCAAATGATGTTTCTATTCCTTTAACAATGTTTCCCTCTATAATAAGTTTGTTTGCCTCTTCCTGCCAGATATGCAGATTATCCGTTTTTTCCAGTGCCTTTCTCCATTCAACTGAAAACTTCTGTCTGTCACATTGTGCTCTCGGACTCCACATAGCCGGTCCTTTTGATTTGTTTAGCATTCTGTACTGTATCATACTTCTGTCTGTTATAAGACCGCTCATCCCTCCAAGTGCATCAATTTCTCTTATAATCTGACCTTTCGCTATACCTCCCATTGCCGGATTGCATGACATTTGTGCCAGCTTTGTCATATCCATTGTTATCAGCAATGTTTTTGCTCCCATCTTTGCAGCAGCATGTGCAGCTTCACAACCGGCATGTCCTCCTCCAACTACTATTATATCATATCTAAAATCCATCTCTATTCAATTATTTACTCTTAGTATCCATTCATCTTCTTTCTTCCTCATTATTTTCTTTTCCTCACTACTTTTATCATTAAAGCCGCATAAATGAAGTGTTCCATGTATCATCACCCTTATCATTTCCTCTTCTAAACTAACTTTATAGTTATATGCATTTCTTTTTACGGTTTCTTTGCTTATATATATTTCACCGTTTACAGTTTTACCTTTGCTATAATCAAAAGCTATTACATCTGTCAGGGTATCTTTTTTTAAAAATTCCCTGTTGATTTTTATCAGCGCTTCATCATTAGTAATAATAAAATAAAGGTCACCCGGAATTTTTGATTCCCTCAGGATGACCTTCTCAATTATTTTAATTGTTTCCCTGCTTTTTTTCAGCCTGTATTTAATATTATCATAAAATATCCCTATACTCAAGTTTTTATGTTTTTAAATTTCATTTTTACGCTGTTCCCTCTTTTGTTGAATTGTATATCATCAGCCAGTTTGTTCATCAAAAAAACTCCCCTGCCGTTTATTGCTTCAATATTTCCAGGGTCTGTCGGGTCAGGAATTTCATCAGGTATAAAACCTTTCCCCTCGTCTGTTACCACTACTATTAAATCATTTTTATCAAGCCTAAATTCAATATTGACTATTTTCTTTATATCTGCCTTGTTTCCGTGTATAATGGCATTATTTACTGCTTCTAATATTGACACAAGTATTTTTCCGTAATTATCCTGACCTATACCGGCTTCTCCTGTGATATTATCAATAGCATTTTCTACAGCTCTGAGGTTGTCTATCTTTGATTCTATCTTTAATTTTTTGATCATTTGATCTTTAACGCCATTTTCTTTATACTTAATCTGTTTTATTTTGTTTCATTAATCTTTACATTTTTGCTATCCATTGTTCCGGATCAAGATATTTCTCATCAAAAATCATAAATTTCATAGTACAATTTTCATCTCCAGATGGATTCCTGAACACTTCTCCAATCTCCTGTTTTATCTCAACCTTATCTCCTGTTTTTACTTTTACATTCACCAGGTTGTTATATACCGTATATATATTTCCGTGTCTTATTATTACTGTCATATTAGCACCTGAAATAACGAATATAGATTTTATTTCACCCCGATATACACTTCTTACCGTCGTTTTGCCTGAACTTGTTATTTCCACACCAAAATTATTTTCAGTGACATATTTCAGAACCGGGTGTTGATGTACTCCAAATTTATTGGTTATTATTCCTCTTTCTACAGGCCATGGCAATCTTCCCTTATTCTCCAGAAAATTCTCTCCAATAAGCTTTTGTTCCGGTGTCATATCTGTTGCCTTTGCTCTTTTACTTTCTTCGGCAATTATTCTTGCAATTTTTTCTTCTATTCCATTTGCTATCCTTTTCTTTTCATCCAGGTCCCTTTTTAATTGTCTCTCCTTTGTACTCAAAGATCTTATCATTCGTTGTCTTCTTGTTCTTTCCTGCTGTATCAGATTTTTTTGTGTTTCTTCTTTTTCCTTAAGATCTGTAATAATGTCAAGATCTTTTTTCAATCTGTCTTTTGTATCTTCTATTTGTTCTTTAAGCTCCATTATTATTTCAGCTTCATTCCTTCGGTATTTTGATATCTGTTGAAGGTATTTCAGTCTTTTATATCCCTGGTTGAAGTCTTTTGCCGATAAAATATATACAATATCCGGATAGCTTTTTTTTGATTTATATAAATTGTTTATAGTATTAGAATAGTCTTTTTTAAGCTTTACAAGATCATTCTCCATCATTTCTATTCCCAATTGATTTATCTCTATTCTTTCGGTAAGAAGCTCTATCTCATCTCGCATTCCGGTTATCACCGATTCTCTCAGATTTAACTTGTTTCCCAGAATTTTTAATGCATTAAGACCTTCACTTTTCTCTTTTGCTGTGTTTTTTAACATATTGTCCACATAGCTAATCTCTTCCAGTGTTTTTGTTCTTTTTTCCTCTAGCTCGGCTCTTGTCTGCCCTGATAACAATACCGGGAAAATCAAATTCAGTATCAATAATATTGTCACTTTTTTCATTTCAACAATATTTTCTCATATTTCTTACCCGGTATAAATGTTATATCATTCTCCAGTCCCAATTCACATTTTTCAATATTTATTTCAATCCTTTCATTTTCTTCATTGCTTTTTATTGTTATTTTCTTCGCTATTTGACATGATTCGTCTTTTTCAAATTTTTTAAATTCAATTTTTAACTTCTTCCCGGTTATTTCATCTTCAATATTTACACTTGTTACTTTTGTCTTTCCACAATCTATTTTGTAATGTATTTTCTTCCCGCCAATATCAGTATTAATATTAGCATCATTTTTGATGCATTCCATTACCGTACTATCATTATCGTCAATAATTAAATCTCCTGTAATTATCGGTAACAGGCCTATTGTTATTCCATATTTCTTATTTAAGTAATCTGTTGATCCGTAATATAGTTTCTTATTTATGCGGTCATTAACCAAAATTGAATCTGATGTTATTAAAATTCTTGCTCCTTCAATACCTGTATTGTTTCTTATACTTATTAAATATGTTTCAGGTTCTTTATATTTAATGTTCCCAAGCATTTTTTCTCTTTCATTGCCTATTATAATATCGATTTCTGCTTTTATTATATTAAAATCGTTGTTTGTAATATTCAATGCTCTTATTTGTTCATAACTGACACTATTTTTGATCTCTCCAACCTGTTCTGTAGTCTCCTTTTTCAGAATAGCACATCCTGTAATAAAAGGTATTATAAATAATATTAATGCTGTTCTTTGCAATTTTTTATTTCTTCTATTAAGTAAACTTTTGTATTATCGAGTTTTAATGCTTTTTCCCAGTTAATAATGGCTTTTTCACATTTCTTTCTTTTCATCAGAATATATCCATAATGTTCATAATATTCGGCATCAATTCCGCCACTGTCTATAATCTTTTTAAATACATCTTCTGCTTCCCTGAATTTTCCTCTTTTATATAGGACCCAGCCGTATGTGTCAAGATATGTATTATTATATTCTTCTTTTTCAATCACTTTCCTTGCCATGCTTTCAGCCTCTTTCAATCGCTTATCCTGTTCTGCCAGGTAATATGCATAATTATTAAGTGTCATCAGGTCTTCATTATTCGTTTTCAGTGCTTCTTCAAATGTTTCGAATGCTTTTTCATATTCCTTCATCCTGTAATAGAGGTCTGCCTCCATTGAAAGAACTTGCATAACCATCTCCTGATTATTTCCTGCCAGAATTGTTGCTTTTCTTAGTTCTTCATTTGCTGTCTCGTAATTTTTGTTTTCTATTGCACCTGTTGCATACAAGACCTTTGCAAGGAATGATCTGTTAAATTTTGTTGCACATTCTTTTCCCCGTTCCTCGAGCTTATTAAAGTTTCCTGTATCAAGATATAACAGCAGTAATTTTTCAAATGCAAAGTAATTATCCGGTTGTTTCTTAATTATCTCTTCAAGCATATTTACTGCTTCATTGTATTTATTCTGTTGTATCAATACTTCAGGTCTTAGTATCTGTACAACATGATCATTCTTATATTCTGCTTCCAAAACCATCAATGACATTTGAAGCTTGTTGCTGTTGTTTTCCACAAGCGCCGGTGTTTCAATCATTCTCGCAAATAATGTTAGTTTATCTTCCCTTCTGATATTATCATTCATAATAACTTTATTAATTATTATGAAAAGCTCTTCATACCTTTTCTGGTTTATCAGGAAATCACACAAAGAGAGTTGTGTTTGCGGATCTTCCGGATAGTTTTCTATCATACTATTATAAACCTCCATTGCCTTATTATTCTCTCCAAGTCCCCTGTAAATCTCGGCAAGAAGTCCGTTATATAATATCTCTTCAGGATATATTTCAAGAATCTCATTAATCTTATCAAGTGCCTCATCATATCTTTCCGCCCACATAAGATTTTGAACTGATGACACTGTTGACGATTTATTTATCCCGTACTCCTCATCTATGCTTTCAAATATTCTGTTGGCCTTATCAAATTTCCTGTTTTCGGAATAAAGGTTACCGAGGGTCATTTTCATCCCGGTTTTTTCCGGATAACACTTGATTGCCTTTTCATAGTATATTATTGCACTGTCGAGTTTTTGTTCCTGATAGTATGTACTGGCAAGCATTATAATATACCATAGATTTTGATCTTCTATTTCATAAGCCTTTTTCAGATATTTCTTACCTGATTCGTTATCTCCTGTTGCCATTAATATTTGCGCCATCTGGTAATATGTGGCATCACTTTCCTTATTTAATTTGAGACATTGCTCGAAAAATTTTAATGCTTCTCCGCTATTTCCGGTCAGTTTCAGCTTTATTCCTTCAACATATAAACGATCAAAAGCCAGCGAATCATATTCCTTTATTCTTCCTGTTAATGAGGGAGTTATTTTCTTTTCGCATGAACCTGAAATTATTATCATGCATATAACCGCCAAAATATAAGATCTTCTTTTCTTCATAATTATTTCTTCCCTGTGTGCCCGAATCCTCCGGACCCCCGCTTCGTAATTTTTATCTTCTTTGTCTCCGTCCATTCAGCTTTCTCATGCTTTGAAATTATCATCTGACATATTCTCTCTCCATCTTTAACAACAAATATCTCTTCTGACAAGTTTACCAGTATTACACATACCTCTCCCCTGTAATCTGCATCTATTGTTCCCGTAGAATTCAATATTGTAATGCCTTTTTTTATTGCAAGTCCGCTTCTTGGCCTTATCTGGGCTTCAAAACCAACAGGTATTTCAACGAATAGTCCTGTTGGCACTAATGCTCTTTGCAGGGGTTTTAATAATATTTCTTTGTCTATATTGGCTCTAAGGTCCATTCCTGCAGATGATTCCGTAGAATATTCCGGAAGTGAATGTTTTGATTTGTTTACTATCCTTATTTTCATTATAAATTCTTCTTAAAGAATATGCTTATTGTCTTATCCTTATATTGTGCATACATGATAAAAATTAATATGAAACATGTATTAATTACAAGTTCCCATAAAAGATTTTTGTATTCGATTATCCTGCTAAACACAACCATTCCTGTAGCAATTACAAAATAAGGAATAAGTTCCTTCATGTTGTATTCAACCTTATAGTGCTTTTCTGCAAATATAAACGACATTATAATCATAGCTCCGTATGCAGCTACATGTGCCCAGGCAGATGCCATATAACCGTAAACAGGAATAAGGGTAACATTTATTACTACTGTTATCACACATCCAATCAGAGTAATATAAATACCATATTTCGTAAGATCATTCAGTTTGTACCATATGCTGTGATTGAGATAGATCCCATACAATAAATATCCCATACTTACTATCGGCACAACTATAATCGCGCCTCTGAATGATTCTCCTATAATAAGCTGTGTTCCTGATATATACAAATTTATAAGCAAATACAAAAGGAGCATGGCTATCACAAAATACTTCATTATAAAAGCATAGCTTTGCTTTGCGTTTTCCTTTTTTGCCCTCTCAAAAAAGAATGGTTCTGCCGCAAACCGGAACATTTGAATAAACAGTGCCATCAGTACTGCTATTTTATATCCTGCACCATACTCCCCAACTGTTGCCAGACCATTATCTTCGCCAACCATTCTTCTCAGTATTACCTTATCAAGAGTGTCATTTATCGATCCGCTAAGCCCAGCAATTAAAAGCGGCATAGAATAAGTAATCATTTTCAACCATATGCTTCTGTCAAATACTGGCTTTATCCTGATTATGAACGGCAGCAGCATAATCATAGTTGCCGCGCTTCCTACAAGATTGGCAACGAATACATATCCAACCCTGTATTCGGGATTATAAACTTTTCTGAACCAGCCGTCGCTTTTTTCATAAATTCCGGGAGCTGCAAGAAGTAAAAATAGTACTGTTGTAATAATAATAATAACATTGGCAATTTTAATAATACTGAATATTACCGCTCTTTTTTCCTTTCTCAGCCAGGCAAAGGGTATTGCCGTAAATGCGTCTATTGCCACAATAGCAGCAAACATTCTAATGTAATCATGATTGTTTCTGTAATTCATTACAGCTGAAACCGGTTCTATAAATACATTTACAAGAACAATGAACAGTAATGATGTCACAAACAGGCTTAAAAGAGTTGTGCTGTATACCCTGTCGGCATCTTCCCTCTTCTGCGTGAACCTAAAAAAACCTGTCTCCATACCATAGGTCAGTACTATCAGCAAAAACACCATCCACGCATAAAGCTCAGTAACAACTCCATATTCTGCCTTATCAAAAATCCTGGTATAAAAGAAGGTCATAATGCCATAATTCAGGAACCTTGGTACTATTGTTCCAAACCCGTATATGGCTGTTTGTTTTGCTAATGTCCTGACTTCGTTCACTTTATATTATTATTGTATATTTATCGCCTGATTTTATTTCCGGACAAAGATCGGAAAACATGAAAAATATCATATTTTGAAATCCATTTCTTTCGCTATCGTCCAAAGTTAAATATCTTTGCTTTCAGAATTGCAGAACGTTATTAACCAAAATCCAATATTCATGAACAAAGCAAGTATAAGGTTATTTTCAATATTATTCCTTTTCCTTTTTATTTCCTGCAATACCCCCGGAGGTAATGATAATACTATGGTTCTTATGAAAACAACTCTGGGTGATATTAAATTAAGTCTTTATGATGATACTCCCCTTCACCGCGATAATTTTATCAAACTTATCAATTCAGGTTTTTATGAAGGAATCTCTTTTCATC
>CAZKWD010000006.1:0-16466 GCA_964556175.1 uncultured Rikenellaceae bacterium | reverse complement strand
GCTGTTCTCTCCCTGACCTTTTCTTCAAGTATCCGGTTTTTATTATGAAGCTGCTTTTCCCTGAACCTGACCACTACAATAATAAGGGATAACAGTATTATACCTGAAAGAATATAGAAGAAGGCTGTCTCCGTGAAAGGAGCCTTGATGGTGAAATCGATTGATACCGGTTCACCTATGTTCCCCCACAGATCCTTTGCCCGCACCTGCAGAGTATAATCGCCTGGTTTAGTAATCGTTTTTTCATAATGGGTGAAGACTGACCAGGGCGACCAGTCAGCCATCTGTTTACTGATAAAATACTGATACTGAGTAGTATTTGCTTTTAAATAGCCCGGTGCAATTATATCAAATATTATCACATCATCACCTCGCTGGAACTTTATTTCGGACAGGTTAAAACTGACTCCCTTCTCGTTGGAAATATTCTTTATCAGGATACTTATTGCAGGAGTGATCTCGGCAGACCTCTTCCTGTCGATCCCGTATAAAATGTTATCGTCGCTTATCACCCATAGATTATCTGCTTCAGATGTGACGGATACCACTTCATCAAAAAGCTTAAGTAAAGCCAGCTCCTTGCTTTCTATATCCTTTTGTGTACCCTTCGATAACCAGTTATCCTTATATCGGAATAGCGGGAAATTGGCCATCGGAAGGGCAAGATCGGTTTGTTTCTCCTCAATATCCTTACCCTGGGCACAAGGACTGAATCCATCGGATTCTTCATTAAAATAATATATACCGGTTTCTGTATACAATATCACTGAATCGTTTATCAGGTCAACCATGTAGCGCTGGGGAAATTCATTTTTGACACTATAGTTGACATATTTCACTTTAGCCTCACCATCATTCATTTCCACACGGTATACGGTATTATCGCCTCCCATCCAGTATGTATTACTATCCTCTGCAATTATTGAATAAACCGTATTATAAAACTGCGGATCTATCACGTCAGTTATCCATTTACCGTTCTGGTATTCAACAGTAAAGTAACCATCATTGGCGGCAATCAGATATCTGTCATCATAAGGTTTCCATGAAATAGAATTGATATAGCGGTTATTTTCGATGATAACTGCCTTATGATCCTTAATTACGAAAAGGCCTCTGTTTGTGGCGGCCAGCAGGCCTCCCGGCATAGAGACAATCTGACGGCATTTTTCATTCAGTCCTTCGACTTTCTTATAGATATGGTTAATAGATTTCAGCCTGCTTACTGTTTTACGGGTAACCCTTGTTGCAGGTTTAGCTGCAACTGGTTCCTTCTGTTCTGATTGTTGCTCGGGTTGTTGTCTATCAGTTTTTTTGCCGAATATCCTGGTAAATATGTTCTTACGGCTGCTCTTTTGCTCCTGTTCTTCAGCTTCTGATGAGGAGGGTGCAGTCTCAACCGGAGTTCTTGTATATATCTGAACTTCTGCATAATTCTTTACTTCCGACAAGTAATAAATCCCTTCGCTGGTTGCAACAAAAAGTTCGTTGTCGTGTTTTAATGCAGAGGTAAGGTTGCCATTTAGTCCCGGGAAGATGCTATAATTAGCCACGGGTAGATGAAGGTCCGCCCGTGTCAGTCCATACTGGTGCGAAAGCCATAATCCCCCTGTATTATCTGAACCAATCGCATAAACCTCATCATCAGGCAGTTGATTCTGATTATTTATTGTAAAAAGTATTTTCCCTGACACTTTCTCGATGACAAGTGCACCGCCATCGAGGGTCGAAAAAGCATAGGCTGTATCACCCATTGTGATGCCTTCCGATAAAATATTGTTTTTAAGATAATCTTCATCCTTCACCTGGTAATCGTAATATTTTATGCCGTCAAAGAGGGAGAGGTTTCCGTTGCTGAGTCCCACCAGAACCCTGGAATTATCATATGGCAGGGAGAAAAGGATATCAACATCTTCAGTAAGATATCCTGTCACAATAGGAAAAAGAGTGTCACTTTCAAGCCTGTACAGGCCTTTGCTCATAACATTTATAAAAGTATTTTCTGGTGTAACAAACATCCCTGTAAAGGGATAATCCGGTTTTGAATTCAATTGAAGTTCACATATGCCGACACTGAGGTTATACCGGCTGGTTGTTTGCTCGCTATAAAACCAGACAAGAGAGTCACTGAATATTATCCTGGTTATTACACCGGGTTTGGATGAATCACCCGACAATGATACATAATCATATGAACCGGCATTATTCTTTTCGAGAAACCCGTAGTTATTGTCACCCCCGATATAGATCTTTCCATCAGAGGGATTTATTTGCATTGCATAAGGAATGACCGGGGTCCTGATTGCGGCCCAATCCTTCCCGTCAAACGTCAGTATACCCTTCCGGTAGGCAAAGAGCATGATATTATCCTCATCCTGGCAAATGGCCCAACTCTGGTTTTCCACCTTCCGGCTTTCCGCAAAATGTGTGAGAAGAGGTGATCCCTGCTGCGCAAATACCCCTGGCAGGATAAATGAAAGGGAAAAAAGTAAAATATGTCTCTTCATGACAGAAATTGTCTGAATTATCATTTTTTAATTAATGAATGATAAATTTACAAGTTTTTTTTTAATATTATAATCGTTATTCCCTCACAACTTAAAGCAAATAATTTACAATACAAATCAATTTATTGCACTTTCTTTACCTTTCAGAAGAATAATAATATGGAATTTTTCAGAAAATAAGGCTTAGCAGCAGGCATAAAGAGAGCCCGGTAACAGATATTATCGTTTCCATAACAGTCCACGATTGAAGCGTCTGTTTTTCATTCATTCTCAAATACTTACTTACAATCCAGAAGCCGCTGTCATTGACATGCGACAGTATGGTGGCACCGGCTGCAATAGCGATCACTATAATACCTATCTCCTGCTGCCCGGGATTAATAACAGTAAGTATCGGGGCCATAATACCGGCTGATGTTATCATTGCCACTGTTGCCGACCCCTGTGTTATCCTCACGAGAGCAGCAAGGATCCATGCAAGAAGAACCAGAGGAATGGATGATTCGGCGATTGATTCTGCAAGTATCTTTCCAATCCCGCTGTCAATAAGTATCTGTTTCAAAACCCCTCCTGCCCCTGTTACAAGGATTATAATTCCTGCCGGACCCAGGGCTTTAGTACTGAGATCAAGAATAACATTGCCCGGCATTTTCCTTTTAACACATAAAAGGATCGACCATAGTGTTGCGATGATAAGTGCTGTAAAAGGATGTCCGAGAAAAATAATTATTTCTGTTATAAGTGATTCATTTACAATTCCTTTGTCAATCCCCAGGTTCACAAAGGTACTTATAAGGATCAGCAGAAGAGGTGTGGATATTATAGTAAATATAATTCCGAATGCAGGCGGCTTTTGACTTGTTTCAGCCGACTCTTTGTCTTCCTGTGATATCTCTTCCGGAGCCGGAATAACTATCTTTTTTGAGATAAACCGTCCAAAAACAGGACCAGCAAGGATTGCAGCAGGTAACCCGACTATGAGTCCGAACATTATTACTATACCTATATCAACATCAAGAATATTTGCTACCGCCACCGGTCCGGGAGTCGGCGGAACCATGGTATGGGTAACTGCAAGTCCGGCCAGTAGAGGAATGGCATAATAGAGAACCGACCGCTGAGTATCTCTTGTTAAAGCATAGATTATAGGAATAAGGATTATAAATCCAACATCAAGAAATACGGGTACTCCAATGATGAATCCTGAAAGCATCAAAGCCCATGAAGCCCTGTTCTTTCCGAATTTCTTCAACAGATATTGTGCAAGCGATTTTGCTCCTCCCGATGATTCCAGCATCTGCCCGAAAATTGCACCCAGTCCCACAACTGTTGCAATAAAGCCGAGGGTATCTCCCATTCCTTTCTGTATGCTGGCTGTTATATTCGAAAGAGGCATGCCGGCAAGTATCCCCACAAAGATGGAAGTAACCAGAAGTGAAATAAAAGCACTCAGCTTAAATTTCAACACCATAAGGAGCAGTAATGTTACACCGGCAAGGACTATGAATATTATGTAGGTAGCAGACATATTGGGTTCACTCTATTAAAATTACAACCATATCCATAACATTTGTCATTGTCGGTCCGGTGTATAAATGACCACCTGCAGATTTGAAAAAATGAAAGGAATCGAATTCTCTTAAATATTTTTCCGGATCAATATCATTTGAGAGTGCATCATGTACTGTCTCTGAATCGGCAACAGCTCCTGCCATATTTGTGTTACCGTCATTTCCGTCGGTACCTGCCGACAGGAATGTTATTCCGGGAATATCGCCAAGCCGCAACGCTGCCGTGAGAGCAAGATGCTGGTTTCTTCCGCCCTTCCCTTTGCCGGTCACATTCACAGTGAGCTCACCGCCGAAAAGCAGACAGACCGGTTTTTGCACAGTTTCGTCGTTCTTATATTTAAATATCATCTCTCTGAACCATGAACAGGCACCTTCAGGATCTCCAAACAGTTCATCTGTTAAAATGTAAGTATTAAATCCGAGATTTTCCGCTTCAGATTTTGCGGTCTGAAGTGCAGCTTTATTGTCTCCTGCAATAAGTGTAACTGCTTTTTCAAAGATAGGGTCGTCCTGCTTTGGTGTATCCGGTCTTTCTCCTCTGACACCTTCATATAGAGGATCCAATAATCCCGGGGACATTTCATCAGCGAGGTTATATTTATCAATTACCTGTAAAGCGTCGGAAAAGGTTGAATTATCAGGTACAGTAGGCCCTGATGCAATAGTATCGGTTTTGTTGCCGGTAACATCCGATATCAATAATGTGACCGAGGAGGCAGGCCAGAATCTCTTTGCCAGCTGCCCTCCTTTTACTTTTGACAGGTGTTTCCTTACACTATTTATTTCTGTTATATCGGCCCCGCAATTTACAAGCAGCTTATTCAGTCGAATGATTTCTTCTGGAGTTGTATTGTCCGGGTAATCGGCCATCAATGATGATCCCCCGCCGGAAAAGAGACAGATAACGAGGTCATTATCAGAGGCTTTGTCGGCTATATGTAATATTTCTTCTGTGGCTCTGAAACTGTTCTGATCAGGAAAGGGATGGCCGGCTTCTGTAACTTTAATATGATCAAGCTTACAATAATGATCATATTTCGTAATTATATGCCCCTCTGTTATCCTCATACCGGGAGTTTTTTCAACATAATGTCCCATGGCAGCACTGGCTTTTCCGGCACCCAGGACGTATATATTACCTGTACTGTCAAGGTCAAAACTCAGGTAGCCGATCTTCAGTATTGATCCTTTTATCGAAAAGAGGTCTCCGATAAGCTTTCCCGGAAGGACACCCTTTACTCCTGCCAGAAAAATATGTTCTGCTTTTTCCCGGTTATTCATTGAACTGGTAATGAAAGATTAAAATAGACAAAAAAATTATAATAAAAACAATGAGGATATCCATATAAATATAAAAACTACAATTCCCATAACAAACGTTGAAGATGAGTATACTCTCAGTGTTGTATTAAGGTCGAGTTCAGAAAAATTGGAAATAACCCAGAAGTAAGAGTCGTTGGCATGAGAAACAAACATTGAACCTGCACCCATTGAGAGCATTGTGAGCATACGGCCCGTCTCAGAGTCAAGCCCGAGTACTTCCAGCATCGGCAGAACAAAAGAAGCTGTTGTTATGATTGCAACGGTTGATGAGCCCTGGGCAGTTTTCATAATAGCTGCAATAATAAATGGAATTATAAGTCCGGCACCGGTACCGGCAAGAATTTTCCCGGCTTCTTCACCTATACCCGTAGTTTTTATAACCATTCCAAACATACCGCCGGCCGCAGTGACAATCAGTATCGGTCCGGCCTTTTCTATTGCATCAGTGAAAACAGAATTTACTGTATCAATTGATATTTTCTTTAGTAAAAACAGGCCAAGACCTGCACCAATAGCAAGGGCAAAGACGGGTTCTCCCGGAAAACGGAATATCCTGTATACCAGGCTGATATGTTCTTTGTCAAAAAGAAGTACCAGTGACTTCACCGAGATGAGCAGGAGAGGAACCGCGACAGGAAGAAATGACACTAAAGCCGATGGAAGGGTTCCCGTTGTTTCCTGTTTACCGGGGATAATTTCCGTAGCAGGCTGGTAATTTTTGTTCCTGATCATTAATTTGCTCCAGAACCAGGCGCTCAAGGCTCCGGGTACAGCAAAGAGGATCCCGGCAATTATAAGGTTCCCGACATTCACATCAATAATACCGGCTGCAGCCAGTGCTCCCGGATGAGTGGGTATGAGACAATGAACCGAATAGAGCGAAGTGGCCAGAACAGTCGCCATGAAGGGCATTGCAATTTTCGACCGGAAGCTGAATGATTTTGCCAGTCCGCTCAGAATAATAAATCCTGAATCGCAAAAAATGGTCAATCCGGTGATAAATCCTGTAATTCCCAGAGCTTGTGAGCTCCTCTGTTTTCCTGTCTTTGATAAAATATAGTTTGCAATACTTAAAGTTGCCCTGGTTTTATCGAGAATGATTCCAATCATGGCCCCGAAGATTATTAAAAATCCTATCGAAGCCATTGTACTGCCAAAACCTTCTTTTATTGTACTGACAATTGTGTCGGCTGGCAATGTTGTGAAAGCAAGGAATACTGAGACCAGGAAAAGTGCGACAAATGCTTTCAGCTTAAGCTTTGATGTAAGAAGAATAATTGCAATTATGCTGATCCCTACCAGTATGGAAACAGTTATCAGGTTCATAAAATATGACTTTACAGCCTTGTAAGATAATACTAAAAATACTAATAAACCAGACACATTTTGCTAGAGGGGTAACCAAATGTTTCCGGATTCCCGTGATTGAATGCATTAGTAATTATGCATTTACCCGAAGAAAAGATAAGCCACAAGTATGGCTGTCATTAATCCGACCAGGTCGGCAAGCAGGCTGCAACCTACTGCATACCTTGTATTTTTTATACCCACAGATCCGAAATATACAGCTATTATATAAAATGTGGTATCAGTGGTTCCCTGCATTGTACATGCCAACCGTCCGATAAATGAATCAGGTCCGTAAGTGGTCATGGCATCTACCATTAATCCCCTGGCACCGCTGCCGCTGAGAGGTTTCATAAAAGCTACCGGCAGAGCTCCTGTAAATCTTGTATCAAATCCAAGCCATGCAAAGAATGCGGTAATCCCGGAAATGATAAAGTCCATGGCACCCGATGCTCTGAATATACCTATAGCTACCAGGATAGCTACAAGAAAAGGGATGATCTTTATTGCTATGTTAAATCCCTCTTTTGCTCCTTCAATAAAGGCATTATACACATTTACCTTCTTTATAAGGGCAAGGACAATAAAGAGTGTTATTACCAATATCAGTATAAAATTTGCTGCAAAGGTTGATATCGTTGACACTTGTTCTTTTGGCAGGCTGCTGAAATATAGTATAATACCTATGATAATTGTTGTCAGTCCACCAAGATATGCAAGTATCACCTTATCGAAGAGATTAATTTTCTGCATAACAGCCACACCTATAAGACCCGTTATTGATGCAAAGAATGTTGATATCAGGATAGGAATAAAAATATCGGCCGGGTTGGCAGCTCCAAGCTGCATTCTGTAAACAATAACACTTACCGGGATGACAGTGAGACCTGCAGCATTCAGTACAAGGAACATGATCTGTGCATTGGAGGCAGTCTCCTTGTCGGTATTCACCTCCTGCATCTCTTTCATGGCTTTAAGCCCGACGGGTGTTGCAGCATTATCGAGGTTCAGCATGTTTGCCGCAATGTTAAGCATTATTGATCCATAAGCAGGATGTCCTTTTGGCAATCCAGGGAACAGTCTTTCAAAAAGAGGTCCCATTGCCCTGCCAAGGATCTTCACTACCCCGCCTTTTTCTCCTACTCTCAGCAATCCCATCCAGAGTGTCAATGCACCCGTCAGTCCCAGTGAGATCTCGAAGCCGACCTTTGCATTATCGAAAACAGCATTTACCAGGTCGTTGAATATCTGTGTATTGCCTGAGATAATCAGCTTCCCGAGAGCAACAAGGAATCCGATGATGAAAAAGGCAATCCAGATGTAGTTTAAAACCATATAAAAGTTTTGATGGACTAAGATAATTATTAAAGTCAAAAGTTGAAAGTTGAAAGTTGAAGAGAGTTGAAGAAGGTTGAATGATTTTAGTAACAAGAAAGATCGCATGATTGCACGATATATATGTGTATTTATGGTTTTTAATTACATTTGTTAAAAGAAAGTATGTACTATGGCCAGGTTTACCAGAATTGACGTTATAAATAAAATATTGGGTACAGGGATAATCCCCATTTTTTATCATAATGATCCTGATATCTGCAGGAATGTTGTAAAAGCCTGTTATGATGGAGGGATAAGGGTTTTTGAATTCACTAACAGGGGTGATTTTGCCCATGATGTTTTCAGTGATCTCAGTAAATGGACTGAGGATGAAGTACCTGATCTTATTCTTGGCGCCGGATCGGTTGTTGATGCCGGAACCGCTTCACTTTACATTCAGCTTGGAGCAAACTTCATCGTCTCTCCCATCCTGAATCCTGACATGGCAAAGGTCTGCAACCGCAGGAAGATACTCTGGTCTCCGGGTTGTGGATCAGTGTCGGAAATAAACTATGCTGAAGAGCTTGGCGCTGAGATAATTAAAATATTCCCGGGATCATCTGTCGGAGGTCCGGAATTTATAAAAGCCGTAAAGGCACCATGTCCCTGGACAAGCCTGATGCCTACCGGCGGGGTGGATCCTTCAGAAGAAAACCTGCGAACATGGTTTGAGGCCGGTGCAGTATGTGTCGGGATGGGATCGAACCTGATAACAAAAGATATTGTACAGAATAAAGATTGGAAAGAGCTGACTAAAAGGACTGAATCAGCAGTGAGGATAGCCGGGGAATTAATTATAATGATTAAATAAATACTAAAATCATGAAAAATAAGATCTTAAATGTACTTTTTATTATGGTCTCAATTACTTTCTCCATACCGGCAGGTTCGCAGGATATTGTTCTGCCTGAGCCTGACAGATCAGGAGGCAAACCGTTAATGCAGGCTCTCAATGAAAGACAATCAACCAGGACTTTCACTGAAGGTGAGATTTCAGAACAGCAGCTTTCAGAACTTCTCTGGGCAGCATGGGGTATCAACCGGCCTGATGATAAAAAAAGAACTGCTCCTTCAGCCCGTAATATGCAGGAAATGGATGTTTACGTTTCGATGCAAAGCGGCTTGTACCTCTATCAAGCTGAAACACATACGCTGAAACATATCCATAGCAGGGACATTCGCTCCCTATGCGGCACACAGGATTTTGTTACAACAGCGCCACTTAATCTTATCTATGTGGCTGACATGGGAAAGCTGGGGAAAAATGTGGGAGATGAGATTACGGAATCTGACCTCCTTTGGCCATATGCAAATACCGGTTTCATTGCCCAGAATGTATACCTCTATTGTGCATCTGCAAATCTTGGTTGCGTGGTAAGAGGCCTGGTGCCCAAAGCCAAGCTTGCACCGGAAATGGGCTTAAGATCAAACCAGGTTATAATACTGGGACATACTATTGGTGTACAAGTGAAGTAATAAGTCTTACGATCTTTTTTACCACGGTGTTAAACAGAGTTTCACGGAGTAAATCACGGAGTGTAGACCATTGTATTCAACCTTAGTCCCGGACACTCGCGCACTCACGCCCTCAATCTCCAGGTGCGCGATAGAGCTCAATATTTGAAATGACCGGGCAGGCTTTTGATTTAGTGATAGTTACCCTGATCTTGCTGGCAAGGGTGGCAGGAAACTTCCTTATTACCTTATTCCCTATTGTTGTACCATCTATGAGATGTATCCATTCTCCGTTATTATGAGCTTCAACTTTGAATTCCTGAACTCTCTGACCAAGTTTTGTATTTTCCTGCAGCAGTATCCTGTTAACCTCTGTTTCTGTACCAAGATCAATTATCAGTTCAGCAGTGAACTGGTCATCTTTTGCTGCCCAGTATGTTTTATTGTCCCCGTCAACTGTATTTGAGGGTTTGAATTCTTTTCCCCTGGTATTTGATGCTGTAACTTTTTTACCATTTGCAATATCAAACTCGAATTCCTTATCCAGAAGCTCCCTGAAACCCATCAGTGCTTTTACATCATTTTCATGTAACAGGCCTCTTGTGTCGGGAGGGACATTAAGCAGGAGATTGCTGTTCCGGCCGACGGAAGAATAATAAAGTTCCATGAGGTTTTCAGGGGATCGCACCAGGGTATCCTGATCCTTATGATAGAACCATCCCGGACGTATAGAAACATCAACCTCGGCAGGAACCCAGTATTGTCCGTCTTCATGTCCTGAACCCAGTATATGTGCAAAATTTCCGCCCGGGTACATATCATCCTTGTTCAACAAGCACCAGTTTGTAAGGCTTCCCATTCCTCTTTCATTACCAACCCACCTTACATCGGGTCCTGCATCGCTGAACATTACTGCATTTGGCTCCAATTCCCTGACTATCAAATGTGTGAACAGCCAGTCGTAATACGTTTTATTATCAATCCTCCTGGTTTCCCTGGCTCCTCCATAATATCCGTCACCTCCGTTGGCACCATCGAACCATACTTCAAAGATGTTGCCATAATTTGTTAAAAGTTCGGTAAGCTGGTTCCTGTAGTAGGTTAGATATTCCGGCGTACCATAAATTGCACTGTTACGGTCCCACGGTGAAAGGTAAATACCCATCTTCAATCCATATTCATCACATGCCCTACGGAGTTCCCAGATAACATCGCCTTCTCCATTTTTCCAGGGGGAGTTCTTAACGGAGTGTTCTGTGAATTCCGAAGGCCACAGGCAGAATCCGTCGTGATGCTTTGCAGTGATGATAATTCCTTTCATTCCTGCTTCACTTGCCACCTTTGCCCACTGGTTACAATCAAGTTCCGTGGGATTGAATACAGATTCCTTTTCATCGCCGTAACCCCACTCTTTGTTTGTAAATGTATTAACAGTGAAATGTACAAACATGTAATACTCCATATAATGCCAGGCAAGCTGCCGCTCTGATGGCACCGGTCCATAAGGTTCAGGAGGAGCAACCTTAGCACATGATGACAATAGAATGATACTTAATATAAATAAAGCTAGTTTCTTCATAGCGATTTCAATTTTAATTAACAACTGAAAGATCTTTTATCCGGATATTCCGGAATTTTACAACAGAGCCGTGACCAAGAAACCCTATATGGCCTGTTTTGTTTCTTAGTCCCGGGTGATCTCTGTGGTCCATTGTCCCATTATCCCCAGGTTCTGCAATATCACCATCCTCAACAGCATATGAAACCTTATCACCTGTCCAGTTATCAAGATCGCTTCCATTGAACAGAGAAACAAATCCTTCAGCTTTCTCTTCAGGTGTAAGATTATACTCTTTCTCATTTATTTCTCTTACATATATATCCCTGAATCCCAGGTCGGTACCATGAGCCTGTAGTTCTATAGCTCCTTTCGGAAAAATGGGGATGCTGCGATCCCAGTAATTTTCCATAATCACATTATCAACGACAAGTTCTCCATTCAACCATATTGAAACATTTTCACCAATCATGATTATTCTGAAAGTATTCCATTCACCGATCGGGTTATCGGTTACTTTCAGAGGTTTTGACGTATTTTTCTGATTGTTATAGAGTCCTCCTGATCCGACCTGGGCTCCCGCTTCCACTCGTGAAATATCCCATATCTGGACCTGTGGCGAGCCCCTGAGGTAAATACCGCTGTCGCCTCCTTTCGATATTTTCCAGTCTACAAGTAATTCAAAATCACCATATTCCTTAATTGAGCAGAGGTTATCACCACTGCCGTTGAACCAGATACACCCATCTTTAACGGTCCAGTTACCTGAAACCCTTTTATCAGCCTCGGCCTGTTTTCTTGCCAGTTCTGCCGGTTTCATTTCAGCTCTTGCCGCAGGGTCTTCAACAAGGCCCTGCCATCCCGTGAGATCCTTACTGTTGAACATCGGAACAAACCCCTCATCATCAGGCATGGTTTCAAGATATTTGCGGATCATTTCCCTGTCATAGTCGCTCTCCTGATCTTGCAGCTTTAACATTGCTTTTTCCAGTATCTTTTTCACATTTGATCCATACATCCCTGCATTTTCCCCTGAAGCCGGAAGAGCTATATTCATGGCTGCCCTGGCCGCTACAGAAGCTGTTAAAGGATCATCAAGATAATGTGCAACAAAGAATAGCGACTGGTATGTTTTAAGCCGGCCCATTTGACCAAGAATTGCATTTTTTCTTTCGGGAGTAAGAGCGTATGACATAATCTTCCGGTAAAGAAGAAGCTTCTGTTCATCAGGCAGGGATGCTGATCGTATCTGCCTGACATAACCATTAAATGACGGCTCTTCATATGTTTTATTTCCTGATGCACAAATCTCATATAAAGCTGATGATGCTGAATAATCATTCCATGAGGTAAGGGTATTAAAACATATTTGTCTTATTCCGGAAGTGCCATTCTCAAACTCTTTCAACACAACAGCCAGGGCATCTCTCCCCCTTGTCTTTGCAAGTACGGGAATAAGTTTTTCACGATCTTCACCTGATGCCAGGGCTTTAAGGATTGGCAGGGAGCGTTTTTCCGGATCGGGTATTTGTCCGGCGGCTACTGCAATAGCATTCTGAATATCAGACACATAACCTTCATTTTCACTCTTCAGCAACAGGCTCACCAGCTCGTCCTGGTCTTCTGGTCCTGCCAGGCTGGCAAGAGCCTTGAAGGCAGCTGCTCTGACCTCTTCATCTGCCGCTGAAGTATATGGAAATATTACTTTGAAAAATTCAGTATTTTTTCCCCGGGCTAGCAGTTCAATTGCACTTTTTTTTGCAGCAGGGAGACCCTCTTCCAGTACATTTTTAATCAGAGGCATCTCTTTGCTTCCTGTCAGGCTCTTCAAAGCTGTCAGGGCTGCATCCTGATCAGAAGGAGATTCGAATTCCATCATATATCCGATAAGCAAGGGTATTGCTTCTTTATCGTCTGCTTTAATAAGGGCTTGAGCAGCAGCACCTCTCACGGCAGGATCCTCATGAATGAGAGAAGCTTTAATCAGGGGTAATGCTTTTTCATCTCCAAGCCTGCCCAGCATATTAATGATCTCAGGCTTAGCAGCGGGTATTGCCTTTGGGAAGTACTTAATCCATGTATCAGTTGCTTCATTCCCCATGATGTAAGCCGACGTGTTTATTGCCGCATTCCTGTAACCTGCATCAGGATGTGCTGCAGCTTTCAATATATAAGACATTGCATCAGAGCCATGAAACATAATATATGTTTCAAGGGCAGCTGTCTTATATTGAAAGGTCAGTTTATCATTACATTTTTTTATAAGAAGCTTGCATATCCTGTCCATGGTTTTTGTATCTCCATATGCCCCGGCATTTCTCGCATAGTTCAGCAGGGCTGATGTTGCACCTGTTTTTTCCCAGCGGTACTGGTTGTTTTTTGCTGCATTAAGGAGTACGGGATAAGCCTGTGTGCTTCTGCTTTGTGCAAGAGCATTATAAGCCGAAGCTTTTATACCAGGATTATCGACTGAAGCCCAGGATATATATTCATTAACAGCTATTTGAGAGTTCATTGCTGCCAGGGCGTTCATTACTGCTGCGGCACATGGAAGCTCCATATTCTCAAGTGATCCGGCGAGTACATTTTCTGCAGGTTTTCCTCCTATCGCTGTTATTACTGCTACAGCAGAATTACACATCTGCTTATCAGTAATGTAGGGTTTCAATGCTTCAACTGATTTATCTTCCCCGATAAGCTGAAGCTGTTTCATAAAAAAGTCCTTTACCAGATTGTCATTTTGCCGTGATATGTATGAAATACAGATATCTTCCCAGAGAGATTTTTCATTTTCCATGCTCTTCTGTGACAAATACCTTGAAAAAGACTCTACGGCAAACCTTGGTTTTGTATCGTCACCGGTACCGGGAGGTATTATCTGATCACAGATTTTCTTTATCCCCTCCTCACCGAGTGACAGCATATCTCCCATGAGTTTATCTGTATATTGAACATCACTGGCGGGAAGCTGTGCCAGAAGATCAGCAATTTTTGTCTCCAGGGTTCTTTTATCCTGCGAAAAAGCCATTGAAGAGAGCAGTAGCAGAGAAATAATACTTATAGAGAAGCTTTTAATTTTCATTTTGTACTATTTTATTGTTTAGCATCTAAACAAAATCAGATTTGCCAGGGATTGCGCATTGGTTGATTGATAAGCCGGTTGGCGGCCTCATCATCAGTAAACTGCTGTAATACAGGATTATAATTTAAATTCCTGCCCAGCCGGAGGGCTATAACACCAAGATTAACTATGGAACATGATCTATGACCATTTGCTTCGTTGAGTGCAAATTTTTTTCTTGTCATCACCGACTCAGTAAACTTTGTTACCTGCGGTTCAGGATCGGGTAACGAGTTAATCAGTTTATCCAGATCTTTAATATCTGATCTGAAGCCTTTGAACACCTTTCCGTTGGGACCCTCGACATATGCAGCATTTTTATCGCGGTTTTCGCCATCAAGAATAATCTTACAGCCGTCATCATAGGTATATGTTATCCTGCGCCATGTACCAACAGCATCGTAATGCTGCTGTGGTGCATCTATTTCAACTGAAATGGGGCTGGTATTATCTTTTCTGAGAAGATATTGTACAGGGTCAAGATAATGTTGTCCCATATCACCAAGTCCTCCTCCGTCATAATCCCAGTATCCCCTGAACTTTGAATGGACACGCTCAGGGTTGTATGGCTTATATGGTGCCGGGCCAAGCCAGAAGTCATAATCCAGCTCATCAGGTACAGGTTCAGGGTGCAGGTTATGCTGGCCGGTCCAGTAGAATTTCCAGTCAAAGCCTGTTATACCGCTGACTGTTACCTTAAGAGGCCATCCAATAACACCGCTGTCAATTAGCTTTTTAAGCGGTTTGACAGTGGTTCCAAGACCATAGAACTGATCATCAAACCTGAACCATGTATTAAGACGGAACATTCTTCCGTATTTCTGCACAGCTTCGACTACTTTTATCCCCTCGCCTATTGTACGTGTCATCGGCTTCTCGCACCAGATATCCCTACCTGCTTCAGCGGCTGTTTTTGCCATTATACCATGCCAGTGAGGGGGTGTGGCAATATGGATTATATCGATATCATCCCGTGCTATCAGCTCCCGGAAATCATGGTAGCCGTCTATGTTACCTCCAGCCAGGGCAATTGCCTCGTCGAGGTGGTTCCTGTCAACGTCGCAGACGGCAAGCAACCGTGTACCTTCATAACCAAAATGACCACGGCCCATGCCTCCTACTCCAATAATACCTTTTGTAAGCTGGTCAGAAGGAGCAGTGTAGCCCTTTCCTCCAAGCACATAACGTGGAACTATTGAAATTGTAACTGCTGCAGCGGCTGTCTTCTTAAGAAAAGCACGTCTGCCTGATTTTGTGTGATTCATACTTTCTTCAGTGTGTATATGGATACAATAAACAGATAGATCATACAGAGGACAAGAAGTGACATTCCAATGGCAACATTGCTCATGTCGCTTATCCATCCTATCATGAGTGGGATTACTGCCCCGCCGCTGATTGCCATCATCACCAGTCCTGATATTTCATTGCTTCGTTCCGGAAATCTTCCTATAGTTATGGAAAATACCAGAGGCCATATGTTTGCTACGGCAAGGCCAATAAGAAATACAAGCACCCATGCCATGAATGTGGATTTAACAAATATTATCATAACCAGGCATAAAATACCAAGTAATGAGGTCCATATAAAGAATTTATGTGACGAGAGCTTTGTGAGCATGATAGCACCGGTAAAAGTGCCAAGCATACGGCCCAGGAAATACACGCTTCTGCCTGATTCGGCAGCTATCTGTTCAATACCAAAGTGTTTAATAAGATACTGCCCGGAATTTGAATTGAATCCGACATCAACACCAACAACCACAAAGATAGCAATCACCATAAGGAGGATATAGTTATTGCCCAGCAGTTTGAAAGATGAGGAGAGTGATGGTTTAAAATCCTGCTTTGATTCCTCAATTTTAACTGATCCAAGCCATATTACCGTAAGGATTGATACAATCCCAAAAACAAGGAACATGAGTTTCCAGTCGCCGAATTTTAAGGCAAAGAAAGCTGCTGCCGGAGCACCAATCATTGAACCTATTGCTTTAACAAACTGTGAGAAGCTCAAGAAACTTGACCGTCTGTTTCCTGGTACTACATCCACCATGAGAGGGTTTGCAGAGACCTGGACAATTGTATTTCCTATTCCCAGAAGAGCAAATCCAATAAGCACCGTGGCAAATGAATAGATTAAAAATGGTATTAGTAAGCCCAGTGCAGTTACTCCCATGCCTATATTCAGCATATAACGCTTCCCCAGG
>CAZKWD010000005.1:13594-17633 GCA_964556175.1 uncultured Rikenellaceae bacterium | reverse complement strand
CGTTAAAGGAAAAAATACATCCTAAAACAAAAGCTGTTGGATTGAGGCTTCTTTTCCTGTATCTGGGACTTACAATCTTTGAAGTATTATTTCTGTATCTGGGAGAGATGAATCTCTTTGACAGTATATGTCATACCTTCGGCACTGTAGCCACGGGTGGTTTCTCAACAAAAAATGCCAGCATAGCTGCATATTCTGCATATTCTCAGTATGTAATTTCTGTATTTATGCTGTTGTCAGGTATCAGTTTTGTCGCTTACTATTACATGGTAAAGCTGCAGTTCAATAAAGTAAAACATAATGAGGAACTCTGGTTTTACCTGGGTACTATTTCAGTTGCAATAATCATTATTGTTGGAATACTGTCTGTAAAATCAACAAGCTCTTTTGAAGTTATTCTGAGAGAAGGAATCTTCCAGACAATATCAATAATTACTACAACAGGTTATGTTACTGCTGATTACTTATTATGGCCCCCTGCTGCTATTGCCCTGATATTCATTCTGTTATTTGCCGGGGCAAATACAGGTTCATCGACCAGCAGCATCAAAATGGCAAGACATCTGGTTGTTCTTAAAAATATCAGGAATATTTTCACAAGACTTTTCCATTCGAATGTCATTACCCAGATTAAACTAAACGG
The DNA here is from genome assembly GCA_964556175.1 of uncultured Rikenellaceae bacterium. Taxonomy (GTDB): domain Bacteria; phylum Bacteroidota; class Bacteroidia; order Bacteroidales; family VadinHA17; genus LD21. The sequence goes on along the minus strand of CAZKWD010000005.1, from coordinate 16,990 downwards.
TAAACCTGTTTCAGAAAAAGCGAATACTTCGGTCATATCCTTTGTAATACTCTACCTGTTCATTTTCCTTATCGGTACAATTATTATAACCATGACAGGTCTCGATCCCATAACTTCAGCCAGCGGTGTTGCAGCAACACTGGGCAATGTTGGTCCTGCCCTCGGATCGTTAGGTCCGGTATGTAACTATGCACACCTGCCTGATTTCACCAAGCTAATATTCATTATTTTAATGATTGTGGGAAGACTTGAGATCATAGCAGTCTTTGCCCTTTTCACCAAATCGTTCTGGAAGCTATGACCGGCTACCGGCTATCAGTGTCCGGTGATCAGAGTTATGTATTGTTCAACACGGAACTTATAGTCGCAGATTTTATTTACTGAAGAATTCTCTCACATTTTCCAGGTCTTCCGGTGTTCCTACCGTTAACCAGTACCCGCCGTCTTCCCTGTAGGTAACTATCTTATGTGAATCTGCCAGGTGAAGGTACAGGGCTGTCATTGTATAAACACCTTCACTCATATAATTGAATATCTCAGGATTTATTATATGCCTTCCCGAAAAGGCTATTTCCATCATGGTTTCTGTTTCTTCTCCGGCAATTATCTTTTCCCCGGTAGCCTTATTACACCATCCTTTCAGCAAACCTTCGCGATCAACGAGAAAAAACCTTTCACCGGCGCGATTTCGCACTGCCAGGGTTGCAAGCCCCTTCATATCAAGGTGATAGCGGTACAATACGGAGATATCCAGATTAGTCAGAGTGTCTGCATTATACAGCATGAATGGGTTATTGTCAAAGAAGTCTCTTGCCTTATACAATCCTCCGCCTGTTTCAAGCAGCTTATCGCGTTCGTCGGAGACAGTAATTTTATATCCATCTTTTTTAAGTTTCTCTATTTCCTCTTCAACCTGATCAGCCAGATGATGAATATTAATAATAATATCGTCAAATCCTGAAGCGGCACAATTTTCAACAGCAAGACGCAAGAGGCTTTTGCCGTTGATATCGAGAAGAGTTTTAGGAATGGTCTCGGTTATTTTACCCAGCCGTGTTCCCTTTCCGGCTGCCATTATCATTGCTTTCATAATGAGTTATTACTTATTTTCGGATGAGAGCCGTTTGAATACCGTTGAATCAGGAATAGATCTTATGGTTTTATACAATTCAGGCAGAGCAATGTGGTTCTCAGCCTTTTCTGCTATCTGCGTCAGCAGATTAACCCCCGGTACTATACTTTCCGTAAATGTGGGCTTCTGCTCATAAAGACCCCTGAAGCCGAAAGCGCCTAAAGCCTGCATAACACGGATCATGCTGAATCCTGAATAATAACCGCGAAATTCTTCCTTATCCTCCCTGGATACTGAACAGAATTTTTCAATATAATAACTGAGCAGCTCATCCCTGTTAGTCTGCCGCATGGGAATCTTTGCATCGAACAACAGCGAGGCAACATCGTACTGCGGAGCTCCTTTTCTGCCTCCCTGGTAATCGATGAACCAGGGTTCGTTTCCAACTACCATTACATTTGCTGTCTGGAAATCCCTGTAAAGAAAATAATCCTGACCCGTTTTGAGCAGGTAATCGGCAAGCGATTCAAAATCATGTTCAAGATTCCGTTCATTGAAAGGTACCGCAAGAAGCTTCAGAAGCATGTACTTGAAATAATTGAGATCCCACATCATAGACTGGCGGTCAAAGCTTCTGTGAGGATAGCAAAGGTCAAGGTTAAGCCCTTTAATGCCTTCTGTCTGAAAAAGGATAAGCTTATCAAGTATTTTACGATATAGATCCTTCGTTTCATCATTGAAATCAGATATATCCTCTCTATCGTGAAGCCAGGTGTAAAGGTTTACATCACCCAGATCTTTCAGGTAATAAATAAATTTATCGGGAATGTAACCGTATATCTCCGGTACCGGAAGACCTTTGCTTAAAAAATGATTGGTGAATCCCACAAAAGCTTCATTCTCCTCAAGGTTGGGATTATATGCACCAATAATGCTTTTTGCTCCATCAATGATCCTGAAATATCTCCTGTCGGAACCTGATCTTGGGAGAGCTGTTATCTGCAAATCAAAACCCCCAAACAAATCCTTGTAACCTTCTGATATTAATTTTATTTCGTTCATAATTAGCTTTTTACCACGGATTTCACGGAGTAACACGGATTTTATACCTTTTCAATCTTTCTTTCCATTGTACCACTATACCTCTATACCATTAAACCACTTTATCTATAATTTTATTATAACCTTCCTCCTGTATAAAACCAGAGCAACAAGCCAAACCAGTAACATTTGTATCAATGCAAACATAAGGCTTCCGTTCATATTTCCTGCAACAGGAACACATAACTTTTCATAAAACCAGGAATACACATTCATATCCGGTTGTATCTTAATTATATACATTAAGCCCGCCAATACACCTGCAAGGATATAGGAGAAGAGTGCATTTATACCGAAGACTGTGAAGAAGGTCCCCCATTTTCTGAATTTGAGAACATCAGCAAGGAAATATATTACTGCCAGCACTATCATTGCAAGTCCTGCTGTGTATAAAACATAAGAGCTTGTCCAGATGGGCTTATTTATCGGAAAGAGAAGGCTCCATAAAAGGCCCAGGCCTGTTGAAGAAGCCCCATAGAGAAGAAGCTTCAGCACAGTTTTACCTGATGCAGTTCCCTTGCCCAGAATCTCTCCGGTAAAATAGCCAATGATCACTGTGCAGATTGACGGCAGGGTGCTCAGCAAACCTTCGGGATCAAAAGGTATCCCGTATTCTGTGTACAAGTGGCTTTCACCAAGTATTGCGATATCTATTTTCCTGACAAGATTGGTTTCAAGGCCGTATGGCTCTGCTCCGCCGAAAAGAGCCAGCAGTACCCAGTATATTATCAACATAGCAGCAGTAACGATCCAGAGATAATCGCGCCTGACTGTCAGACATATCAGGGAAGCGATGCCGTATGCCAGGGCAATCCGCTGCAACACACCCATGATTCTCAGTGTTGAAAAGCCCCTCCCCAGGTTCGATAGTATTGCCAGTAAAATACCAATAGCGAAGATTGCCAGCGTGCGTCTTGAGATCCTTAAAAGTGATCCTGCATTTATTTCATGCCCGTATTTCCTGAATGAGAACCACATGGCGACACCCACTATGAAAAGGAAAAAGGGGAACACCAGGTCTGTAGGTGTGCATCCGTGCCAGGATGAATGTCTTAACGGAGGGTAAACATAGTCCCAGCTTCCGGGGGCGTTCACGATGATCATAAAAGCTATGGTCAATCCCCTGAAAATGTCAAGTGAAACTAGCCGGTTGCTGCTTTTAGCCATATTCTAAACCGATAAAAAGGTATAAAAATAACAATATAGGGTTTAAGGTCAATCCC
>CAZKWD010000005.1:0-13584 GCA_964556175.1 uncultured Rikenellaceae bacterium | reverse complement strand
TAGCTTCTTTGATGATTATTTTCCAGTCGAATTTTTTATTTTTCGCAATGACCCCTATTCCGGGTCTCTCGTTCAGGGTAACTTTTCCATCGGTGATCGTAATGCCATCATAACAATCGTTGCTGATGAGCAGGTTGCCATCCAGATCGGCCCAGTGAGCCAGCGGCGACAGCTGTGCCGCTGCCGAAATTGCACATGATGTCTCTGTCATACATCCGATCATCACTTTCATGTCCATTTCCCTGGCCATGAGTGCCATCTTGTAGGCTGCATTCATCCCACCGCATTTCATAAGCTTTATGTTAATTGCGGAATAGACACCTTTCATACTAAACAGGTCATCAATATTTTGCAGTGCTTCGTCGGCAACAATCGGTATAGGTGAATTCTGATTGAGCCAGGCTATATCATCGATCATTTCCTTAGGCATAGGCTGTTCAAGAAAAATGACATTATTCTCTTTAAGCCAGTGTGCCATCTCGAGGGCATAATTCCTGTCTTTCCACCCCTGATTAACATCGACACATAGCTGTTTGTCGGAGACACTCCTTATGGTTTCGATCATCTCTTTATCGTTACCAAGCCCCAGCTTGACTTTCAGTATCTTGTAGGGTTCTGCTTCAGCTACTTTCTGCCTCACGACCTCCGGAGTATCAATTCCGATAGTGAAACTGGTAAAGGGAGTCTTTTCACGATCAAGACCCCAGAGTCTGAACCACGGTTTCCCCATGAGCTTCCCGACAAGGTCATGCAAGGCTATATCCACAGATGCCTTTGCTGCATAGTTACCCGGTGATATGCCGTCAAGATATGCTACTATATCCTCTATCAGGAATGGATCTTTAAATTGAGACAGGTTCACCTGTGAAAGGAATTTCATTACCGATTCATGGCTCTCTCCCAGGTAAGGGGGCATTGAAGCTTCACCGAAGCCCTTTTTCCCGTCATATTCAATTTGTGTAAGCACCACCGGCGTTGTGGTCCTTGAGCTTATTGCCAGAGTAAAGGTATGCTTAAGTTTGAGCTCGTATGGTATAAAACTTAGCTTCATGGATTTGTTTTTTCGTTTTACCGGAAGTATTGTTCCTGTTGTTTCAAGAGCAGCCGCGGCTGCCCTGCCTGAGATCGCTGCTCCGGCAAGCAGTGAGCAGTATTTTATAAATTGTCTCTTCTTCATTTATGCAGATATAAGATGTTGCTGGTTGCTCGTTACTGGTTGCTAGTTAATTGTTAATTGTTATACCATGGATGACTGGCAATAGCTTCAATCCCTTTCTGCGACTCTTCACCTATCACTCTCCTGGCTCCCATTATCGTTTCTCCCAGGTAACTGCTATAGTTCTTACGTTCAGGATCAAGACTGTTTATTTTTACCATTCCTGTTGAATGAATAACCTCAGTATCACCTATATACATGCCAACATGTATGATTTTCTTTTCTCCTTTATCATTAAGATACCCGAAGAAGAGAAGGTCTCCAGGTATAAGATTGTTGTAGGATGAAGATATGTCAACAGGCTGACCATACAGAAACTGCAATGAGGCATCACGGGCAAGGATTATGCCGTCCATAAAAAATATCGTTTTAATGAATCCGCTGCAGTCAAGTGCTTTGGTCGATGTGCCACCCCACAGGTATGGATAACCAATAAACGATTTTGCGAATTGTATCATCCTTCCCGGTTCAGGACTGATAACAGAACACCAGTTTTGAAAATCTGCAACTTCATTCTTTCGTATCATACCCCGTCTCCCGTCAGGAAGCTCAACCACATAATAGCCGTGCTTTTCTGAAATGTAGTTTAAAAGAGCTCCTGTTGTGATGTCAGAAACGACTTCGGAAAGATTGCTTTCAGATACAATTTCACCTGATTTACCGGTATATATCAGTCTGTCTGAAAGTCTCCAGTTTTCCAGTTCATTCTCATTCATTTTCATAATACTGCTTCCGGTAGTCCATCCGATATAATAATCGGGTGTTTGAATACATAGCCAGCTGCCCTTTGCCTTAAGTATCCTGACAGGAGTTCCCATTAGAGCCTGCGAAACAAGCTCACTTGAATATGATGGTTCGCTTTTAATATTGCAAACACTAATTGTTACCAAGCCCCATGTCTTATCCGTTTCTGATGCCTCGGGAAGGATCTTAAGGCTGTCATAAACCTCATAGCCAGCCTGTTCAAGCAAATCGAGAATCTCATCCTTAGCTTCTTTAATGTTGGTCTCACCTTTTATTATAAGACTGTTCCCTTTCAACATCTCTACAGTGTAAGTACATATCCCTTCACGTTGATCAGGGACCCATTTAGTTACAATCGAATCAAGATCACCCTGCACCTGGTAAGGTATCACGGGAGCAGTGCATCCGGCGATGAAAAGTATTGAAATCAGAATAGCATTAATTCTCATAGTTTTGTAAGTAAATGTAACATATCTCACAAAATTAAAAATTGCCATTGTATTTATGGCAATTATGTAAAGCCTATTTATATTTATAAAACAAATTTTCTATTAAATTATGAAAAGCACAATTAAATCATTCATTACGCTTCTTCTTGTTATACAGGCCCTTACAGCCTCAAGTACACTGAGAAGTCAATCTGTGGAGACCGGACTGGAAATGCTTGCAAGGAGCAAATTCGAAATATTACAGGGCAAAAGAGTGGGGCTTATCACCAACCCGACAGGAGTCAACAGGGAGCTGCAGTCATGTGTGGATATTATTTTTGATGCTCCAGGTGTAAAGCTTACTGCCCTTTATGGACCTGAGCATGGTGTAAGAGGTGAATTTACCGCCGGAGAGATCATCGGCTCTTCTGCTGACCCGACTACCGGACTACCAGTCTTCAGCTTATACGGTAATACCAGGAAACCGACAAAAGAGATGCTTGAAGGTATTGATGTCCTTGTCTATGACATACAGGATATCGGATCGAGGTCCTATACCTATATCAGCACTCTCGGTCTGGCAATGGAAGCGGCTGCTGAAAATGGCATACCTTTTATTGTTCTCGACAGGCCAAATCCCCTGGGAGGATTACGAATGGAGGGGCCGCTTGTCAGGGAAGGCTTTACCTCTTTTGTAAGCCAGTACCCGATACCCTATATCCATGCTATGACAGCAGGTGAGCTGGCAATGTTCCTTAACGGTGAAGGATTACTCAAAGATGGAGTGAAATGTAACCTTGAAGTGATAAAGATGAACGGATGGAAGAGAGAGATGCTTTTTGAAGATACCGGTCTTCCATGGGTACCGTCATCGCCCCACATACCACATGCTGAAACATGCTATTATTATCCTGCAACAGGAATCGCAGGTGAATTGTATGTGGCAAGTATCGGTGTCGGCTACACCCTTCCTTTCGAGATGTTTGCAGCAGAATGGATAAATGCAGATTCTCTTGCACAAAACCTTAACTCACTTGCACTTCCGGGTTTAATTTTCAGGCCTGTCCATTATAAGCCCTATTACAGCGTATCGCAGGGAAAAATGGTTCACGGGGTTCAGATACACATCACTGATAAAACAAAGGCACCTTTATCGCTGATTCAGTTTTACATACTACAGGAAGCACACAGATTATGGCCGGGGAAAGATCTGTTTTCACTATGTGATGAATCAAGACTCGATATGTTCGATAAGGTCTGCGGCACGGATGCAGTAAGAAAACAATTCACGCGGGACTTCCGTGTTGATTCTATTCTGAATCTGTGGACAAGTGACATCCCGGCTTTCAGGAACAAAGCTCAACAATATTTTTTATACTGAATCAGCCGCCTAACCCTCCATGCTCTTTTCAAGTTCACGTGCATGGACAAGGAACTCATCCACTTTCATCTCTTTATGGAATACCATTCCATGTGTGGTACGTATCTTTGGTCGTTCATGTTCATAAAAGAAATCCTTTCCAAGTATGAGCTGTACCCTTTTGAACTGTTCTACCCATATCTGCTGCGACAGGTCGCTGAAGGGTCCGTCAAGCTCATAGCTGGGGAAGGAGGCATCGACCTGACTGATATAGCAGTTTTTAAAAGAGCTGTTTAGCACTGCCATTGAATTCAGTGATACAGGGGTAAATATGTTGGCTTCTGAGGGCTGGAATCTGAACCACACATTCCTGTAGCCTATAATACGAAGTGAAGAAAGGTCTTCTTCCTTCTTCCATTGTCTCAGAGCCTCAGCCAACGCTTGCAGCACTTTATAATGAGTGTCAGGACCGGAGCCTTCCGGATCAAATGCCAGACTAACAACTGTCGGGTGGATGCGCCTGAGCATTTCCAGTATGGGTTCAACATCACGTTTACTGCTCGGTTGGGGAGTAAAGATATCACCCGTATAAAATCCAAGACGCAGATGTTCAATATTCTGGACTTTTACTCCGTAATGTGCCCAAACCAGCTCTTCTTCAAATTCACGAAGCATTCCTTTAAGTTTCTGAATATCAGGAGGATTCTTCTGTCCACTGTAACTTGACATCAGCAGTTCAATATTTTTCTGTATCTGATCTGTGAGGTCTTTCTTCGATTTAAGCTTATAAATGTCGACCATTACTCTTACAATCCTGTGGCAGACTCCTCTCAGCTGACCGGCTTCATCCCTGGCGGCAATCTTGTCAAGATAATGGCTGACATCCTTGTCAAATTTATATTTGTACCCCTTTTCGAAAAAATCGGGATATTCGATCATCTGCACCTTACCCTGCTCAATATGGTTCAGTGTCTCCTGCATCAGGTTCTGCAGCATGATATTGGTTACAGCTGTGAATCCTGATGTAAATACCGAGAAATGAAAATCATTGGATGCTTCCCGAAGCTGTGGAATGATACAGGGAAAGATCCCGAGCATTATATCATCATGGTGCGGTCCGGTATGCAGATACACCTGATCTTTCTCCTTTCTTAGACCCTCTTCCATTTTCTTTTTTGTCGATTCAATGACCTCTCTCACCCTATCCATGCTAATGTCGGGAATCAGGCTGCAATACCTGTTATTTTTGAGATCATCAATTTCCAGCTTATGGGCATATTTGTCGATTTTCTGACAGAGGTCAAAAATCGCCTTTTCTGTTTTCTCAAAACTCCATTCGCCATCCTTATAATATTTTTCAATGCTGTCATGAAGCTGAACAGCGGCACCTTCAGTCAGGTAGAAACGTGCATTCTTCTGCTTCTGAAGCACGGTGGCAGGATATATGTTGCCAGGCTTATTCTCAAGTGCATTTTTCACCACGTTTGCTTTGGCCTCTCCGGCTGCAAAAATTATTGTAACTCCATTGGGATTATATGTTATGGTGCCAAGCCCGATAGTAATAACCAGCCGGTTCCTTGAAATTTCAATCCCTCCCAGGTCACCTGCCGAGGCAGCCTGAGTCTCGAAATTTGTTGCAGTAAGCCTGGTAGTTGAATTATGGTCGCTGCCGCGGGTGTTAAAAGCAATATGACCATCGGGGCCCATACCGCCGAGGAAAAAACCAATACCACCAAGCTCCCTGATACGATTCTCATAGTCTGTGCACCAGTTGTCGATGCTGAAAATAGATGCCTGCTGTATTTTTTCCAGGTGTGTGGAAGCCTCCCTGTTACGAAGTGTCAGGTCAATACGGCTGTCGGGAAATACTTCCGCGAAATGCTTTCCCTCATCAAGTGTTATTTCATCAGAATTGATAAGTAATGCTCTGGCCGGGTCGAGATCAAATCCCTTTATGTAGTAGTTTTTTACATAATCGTAAAAGCTGTTATGCTGTTTGGGATCAATAGGATAGAATTCATCGATCTGCACGAAATGCAAACCCCTGAGAGATGGCTTTTTCCCTATTTTCAGACCATTATTCTCCATCAACTCGCGATTCTCCCTGGCATCCCAGCCATCGAGTAGTTTCTTTGTCCATTTAATAAAATACTCCGGAGTCTTTCCTGTAGGAAGACTGATAATACCCTCGGGATTTTCAGCAACCCATTCGATGAACCTCAATGACGTGAGTAACCCGAGATCAGGGAAATTCTTAACTATAACATATGGTATCTTAGTTGAGAATTCACTTCTCCCCGAACGGTCAAAAAATGACTGCTCAACATTTGATAATCCTTTGATTTCCATATTACCAGCTTTTAAAAATCAACATTATTCTTTAATAATTGCATCATAGAGTATTTCGGCAGGATGATATGCTTTTCTTCCTGTGCCCTCAGCGATATGATGCCTGCACGATGTCCCCGGGGCAGCAATAACAGTCTCCTCAGGTGCTTCGCGCACAGCCGGAAAAAGTATCATCTCTCCTATCTTCATGCTCATATCATAGTGTTCTTTTTCATACCCGTATGCTCCCGCCATACCGCAGCATCCGCTGGGTATCTCGTCCACCTGATAATTGACAGGTATTGAAAGCATCTTAATGGTAAAGGCAGTTGAAGATATAGCTTTCTGTTGACAATGACCATGAAGTTTTATCTTTTTATGATCTGAAGAGAACTGTCCGGGGCTTATCCTTCCGCTATCAATTTCACTGCAGATAAATTCTTCGAGCAGCATAGCCTTACTGCCCAGCTTAATGGCATCTTCCTCCAGGTGCTTGTCAACAATCTCAGGATATTCATCCCTGAATGTGAGTATAGCCGAAGGTTCCAGTCCTATCAATGGTGTGTCTTCAGAAATGAGTTCCTTCAGGAGTTGTATATTTTTATCTGCGACTCTCCTGGCAGCTTTAAGCATTCCCTTCGAAAAGAAAGTTCTTCCACTTTCCATATGCTTTGGGATAACGACCTGGTATCCAAGCTTTTCCAGCAGAAGAATTGTTTTAATGCCAATATCGCTTTCGTTATAATCAGTGAATTCGTCAGCAAAAAGATATACTTTACCATTATTGCCAGGTTCAGGGCTTTTATGTCTGCGTTTCCAGCCTCTGAGGGTAATTTTTGAAAGTGATGGTATCTTTCTGCTCTCCTCAAAGCCGATTATTTTTTTAAATATTCTCAAACCTGTTATAAAATTTGTTACAGGTCTGAAAAACATACCCAGTCTGTTTATACGCGGCAGCCATCCTATCAGAAGAGTCCTGAATGGTATGCCATGGATCTCATAGTGATGCTGAAGGAATTCAGCCTTGAACTTTGCCATGTCAACATTGGACGGGCATTCCGATTTGCAGGCTTTGCATGAGAGACAAAGGTCCATCACCCTGTAGATCTCCTCATGATCCCATGGGTATTTCTTTTCAGAGCGCGTCAGGAATTCACGGAGTATGTTTGCCCTGCCGCGGGTTGATTTATCCTCATCGCCGGTTGCCATAAAAGTAGGGCACATAGTACCCCCAATAATTGAGCTTTTGCGGCAATCACCCGAGCCGCTGCACTTTTCTGCCGCAAAAAGAAGCGTGCCCTTTTCAGGAAAGCCGAAGGTTGTCGTGAGAGGGTCCGGTTGTTCACCAGGCCTGTAACGAAGGTTCTGGTCCATAGGAGGAGTGTCTGTTATCTTTCCGGGATTAAAGATATTCTCCGGATCCCATGTTCTTTTAAGTTCTTTCAGAAGCCTGTAATTGTGTTCCCCGAGCATATGGGGAATAAATTCACCGCGAAGCCTTCCATCACCATGCTCGCCGCTAAGTGAACCCCTGTATTTTTTCACCAGTGAGGCTATATCTTTTGCAATACCATGATAAATCTTAATATCCGCAGGATCCTTAAGATTCAACAGCGGACTCAGGTGAAGCTCGCCGGTTGCCACATGGGCATAATAAGCACAGTTAAGTCCATATTTCTTCAGAACCTCTTCAAATTCAGTAATATAATCAGGAAGGTATTCAGGGAGAACAGAGGTGTCTTCAATTACCTGGACACTCCTTTTCTCTCCCGGAATATTAAGAAGAACACCCAGGCCAGCTTTACGGAGATCCCATACTCTGTCAATTTCCCCGCTGCCGGTAAAAAGCGGAAAATGATAACCATATCCTGCATCCCTGAGCTCCTTTTCAATCTTTCCGGCAGATTCGCTGATTTCATCAACAGTGTCTCTCAGAAGTTCCACCAGAAGAATGATCTTTGGAGTACCTTTGATGAAGAACCGGTTTTTGCTCTGAGTTATATTATCTTTTGTACAATTGAGAATGAAATCGTCGATCATTTCAATTGATGCAGGGTTATGCTTAAGTATCAGTATATTGGCTTTCAGGGCATCCTGAAGGCTTTCGAAGTGTGCACAGATGATGCCTGTTTTATATGAAGGCAGCGGAACAAGGTTCAGCTTCATACTTGTTGTAAAGGCAAGTGTCCCTTCCGAGCCGGCCAGCAATTTGCAGATATTCAGCTTTTTCCCATTCCCGCTGAAGGGATCCGAATCCAGAAGGGTATCAAGGGCATAACCGTTGTTGCGGCGTTTCAGAGCAGGATGCGGGAACTGGTCAATGATCTCCTTCCTGTTTACAGTATCCGATAATGTATCACGTATATTCCTGTAAACAGACGTTTCAAGTGCAGCAGTATTTTTGTTGCATTTACTCTGAAATTCATCGGCTGTCAATCCTTTAAAAGTCGCCTCCGAACAATCGGATAGAATAACATCTGCTTCAAGAATATGATCTCTCACACTTCCGTAAAGTATCGAATGCAGTCCGCATGAATTATTGCCCAGCATCCCTGCCATACAGCACCTGTCGGCAGTTGATGTCTCCGGACCAAAGAAGAGCCCGTGCGGCAATAGGAATTTGTTTAGCTCAGCGAGAATAACTCCCGGTTCAACAATGACCCATTTTTCAGCCGGATTAAACTCAATTACCCGGTTCATATACTTTGAAACATCCATAACTATTCCCGGACCGACCACCTGTCCGGCAAGCGAGGTCCCTCCCCCCCTGGGAATCACTGAGGTTCCGGCAAGCCTGGCAAAACTGATAATCTTCTTAACATCCTCCTTATCCTTTGGCCTGGTAACAGCAAGGGGCATCTCCCTGTACGATGATGCATCAGTGGCATACAGGATCCTCTGGAGATCATCGGTAAACAAGTCGCCCTTGAGTTCCTTCCGTAAGTCGGAAAATGTCATATTATTCTTTCTTTTCTATTCCGAAGGCAGGATCTATTTTCATGAACTTGATTACAACAAGTCCTGGTATTGAACATATGATCACAAATATGAAGAACCACTGGTAACCGAGTAGTTCTTTCATAAAGCCTGAGATCATTCCGGGCAGCATCATACCAAACGCCATAAGTGAAGTTGCTATAGCGTATTCTGCAGTTTTATATTTACTTTCTCCCACGTAATGAAGCATATAGAGCATATAGGCAGTAAATCCGAATCCATACCCGAACTGCTCAGCAGCCACCGAAAGGTATATGGCGATATTACCCGGCATTGGTTGTATATACGAAAGATAAATATAAACAGCACTGGGAATATTCAAACACAATGCCATCAGCCAGATAAGACGTTTCAGACCGTATTTCGCAGCAGTTACACCACCCAGTATTCCTCCAAGAGTAAGACATATCATCCCTGCTGTACCATAAGCAATTCCATATTGTGTTGAAGTCATACCTAAACCACCTACACTCCTTGAGTCAACAAGAAATGGTGTCGCCACTTTTACAAGCTGCGATTCTCCGAGCCTGTAAAAAAGAAAAAATAACAACGCAGGAACAATTCCGGGCTTTGTAAAGAATGAAACAAAAACCTCCTTGTAAACACTCCATCCCATTTTTTCCTTTGTGCTATGTTCTTCGGGGCGGGGCAACATTATCCTGTTATATATTGCCAGAGCCAGCAATACGACACCAAGAACAGCAAGTGAGACCATCCAGCTGAATGCTATATTACCTGCAGTAACAACGAATTCCGAAGATGTCGTTTCTTTAAGGTTATGATCTACCTTGACAGAAGCGGCTACCGGCTTGTTCCAGTTACTGCTGGTAAATTCAAACCTGCCAGTCTGATTGCCGGATATATCTATATCCTTGCTGCCGGCAGTTCTTGCCACATTAACAACCACCGTCTCACCTTCGTCGGGTGGAGCTGAAAGTGCAATATAAACGACTGCAGAATCGAGCTCTGACTTTCCCTCCTGATATACAGGCACCTGCAGGTCTTCAGGGAATAGAAGCAGGGAAGGTTTTCCTTCAACCTTCTCTATCCGGATATCTTCAGGATTGAATGGCACATAATCCTCCGGGAGCACTGATCTGGTATCGAAACTAACAGGATCCAGCCCTGTGTTTTTCTGTATAAGACCGGCAACAACCGGTATAAGACCCAGGGCAGTGAGCATCGCAAACCTGTAAAATGTTGACCTTATTCCTACAAAGAAGGCCTGTTTATGCTGGTCAAGAGCATACATATAAAAGCCGTCGGCAGCAATATCGTGACTGGCTGAAGAGACAGCTATTATGGCAAAAATTCCAAGTGTTATCGGGTAAAAGAAAGAGAGAGGCATCACTATACCAACAGCTATAAAAGCTGCTCCCAGGAGCAGCTGAGTCCATACCACCCAGTTTCTTTTTGTTGAAATAACGTCAATGTAAGGGCTCCAGAGAGGTTTGATCGCCCACGGGAGATAAAGCAGACTTGTCCAGAATGCAAATGAAGCAATGGAAATTCCCATGGTCTTGTAAATGAGACCGGATGTTATCATTACGATACTGTAAGGAATTCCCTGGTAGAAGTATAGCGTTGGGACCCATGCCCATGGCGAGCGGTCTTTGTGCCGGTTCATAAAGAAATATTATAAGTTGTCAAATGTATATCCTTTTGAAGAAAAATAATTGATAATCTCTACCTTATCACTGTTGTCTAAGGATCATTGATAATGCCCGGTTCCTTTGCAGCCTGTTGCAGCCCTTCGTTTTCAAGTGATGAAAGGCAGTAGCTGAGACTGGCTGTTCCGTCCATAGTCGGTTCGTTGGTACTGTAATCTCCTATATCATCGTGGTACACCACTTTGCCATTCTGGAAATCCGCATATTCATCAGGACGTAATAATGTCACACCAATCAGGTTGTTAAATATCCTTGCATAGACCGGTCCGTCAACCAGTCCACCCTCCGGTATCTTTCCAAGTATAGAGGTAAGTGCTGCATGCGGATATAGAGGATAATCGCCTCCGGCCGGCAGTCCGCTTATCATTGATGTACCCCACGGATTGCATCCGAAGAGCCAGTCCCGCAGGGCTGCCTCTGTTTTCCTGAAGCTCCCGTCACCTGAGATTTCGGAATACAACATATGCTGGGTTAGCGCTGCAGCCACGTAATTGTTTGAACACCAAATAAATGGAATCTTAACTTTAAAGGGATCATTCTCTCTCCTTTCCTCCATCAGTATAAGTCCCTTTTTCATAAAGGCCAGGTATTTTTGGGAATATTCTGTTTCTGATTGTGCGAGGCCTGCGTGGCCAAGGTTAACGAAGGGATAAAACTGGTAATGGCGGGCAGTGTCTTTTTCTATCCACGGTGTTACCGGTTCAAGGGTGCCCCAGTAATCTGCTTGCTCCAGCCAGGAAGAATCGCCGGTAAGGCTGAAAAGTGACCATGCGGCGAGTTCAAGATCATCAACCCAGTTGTCCTCCTCATAGAAATAGGGCGATACATTACAGGCAGTCTGAGTGTTACCAAAATCGGTGAGTGCAAACTCCCATGCATCTTCAGCCTTCACGGCAAGCTCTGCCGAAAATGCCGGATAGTAATCCCTCAGTATTTCTGACCCGAGGGCAAATGATGAAGCGTATTTACCTGCAACAGATGAAACACCTGTAGTTCTGTTCTTATATTTTGCCAGGCCCTGTGATTTTCCTGTGACAAAATATACCGGGCGGTATAAACCATTTCCATATGAAACCTGGTCTTCCGTGGGTATCCTGAAGCCCTGGTGATCGCGGTCGTCCGCCAGTTGGTTAAACATCACCCCGCTGTCGGGATTCATTTTTACAAGCCAGTCGATACCCCATTTAGCCTCATCAAGGATATCAGGTATCTCGTTGCTGCCGGGATCACCTGAAGCGCTGTATTTATCACCGTAAATACCGGGGTTCCTGGAATACGCAAAGAGCATCTGATATACAGCATTTGCTGAAGTTGTTACATACTGAAGGTAATCACTGGCATCGTGCCAGCCACCTGTTGCATCGATTATTTCACCTGTCCTTGTCGGGTGATCAACAATAAAACCATCGTGGGTATGGCATGAGTCAGCATAATACGGATTATAACCGCACCGCTGCTGTCGCATATAACGAAGTATATAATCGGCGGTCCCCTCATAAACATCCGGTGCTATCCTGAAGGGTTCAGATCTTATGTTATTCACTATTATGTAATAACCTCCCGGAGATTCAACCTGTGAGAAATCAAGACGGGCAGCCGATTTCATTCCCCATTCTGCCCCACTGTATTCCTCTGCCTTACCTTTAAAAACCACCCTGTCGGTTATAGCGTCACACACAGTGAAATCCTTCACAGGTACAATTTTATCAGATATAAAAACTGCAACTTTAACAGATACCGGAAAATACCCTAGTTGATTGATACGGATCCAACCCTGTCCCAATAACGATTGGGTCAAGTAAAATAATAATAACATCCAGAATACTATCTTCTTCATATTATCCTGATTACTAGCTTAATTAGTTCGATACAAATAGTTTAACCACAAAGGAACACTAAGGTTTTCACAAAGTTACACAAAGGGGCTTCTAAACATCCTCTATTCTTAATACAGTCTCTTCAATGTCGCCCCCGGGAAATAATGACCAAGTATTTCGCTGTACGAATAGCCCCTTGCACCCATCATGGCAGCTCCGATCTGGCAAAGCCCTACACCATGCCCCCATCCTGCGCCATGGATGATAAACACTGTTTCTTCACCGCTGCCTGTTTTTTCAACAAAAAAGCATGAGCTGTAGAGATGCGACTTCGATAGCGATTTGCGTATCTCGAGCTCCTTACCGATAATCATGGTTTTCTTTGTACCCTCTATCTGTAACCGTATTATTCTCCCTGATACACCTCTTTCAAGGGGAACAAGACCGGTGATAATACCGAAGTCTATCCCCGTTCGTTCTTTAATCAGGCTGCTCAGCTCCTTTTGCGTATATGTGACTTCCCACCTGAAAAAATCAACAGTCTCCTGGTCATAATCATTTAAAACCTGCGTTAACACCTCACTGTCGGAAGTATTGCAAAAAGCAGCGGGTTTGCCTGAGATCCATTTTATAGCTTCCTTCTCATCTGTCAGATCAATATTTTTATTTTCTGCCACAGTCTCATTATCGGCAATGCCGCTTAAATAGGGATGATTTACAGGTTCCCATACATTCTCAAAGAGTTCTGTCATACCCCCGCAGCATTTATAATATCTTGTATCACAGATATTTCCATCGTATGTAAGCACTTCGCCGTAAGTGTTTTCTATCACCTTTGCAACTGCAGGTGAAGAGGCACGCGTAATACCCTGATATCTCTGGCAGTGGTCATCGGCGCAGACATCAAAATTCAGGTGGTCCTCCCTGTCATACCATTTTATGATCTCTTTTTCAGACACAAAATGGGTATCATATTTTTTCCCTTCGCTTTTTAATCTCCTGCTTTTTTGTATCTGGGCCAACA
>CAZKWD010000004.1:0-18553 GCA_964556175.1 uncultured Rikenellaceae bacterium | reverse complement strand
TGTCAAAGAACTCGTGTTCTATTCTATATTGCCAAATGGCACAAATATAGGGGGGTGGGGCAAAAAAATTATGGAGAATAAGATCATAGAATGTGTTCCTAATTTCAGCGAGGGAAGAGACCTGTCAGTAATAAAACAGATAACGGCAGTCATTGAATCTGTTGAAGGAGTTAAATTGCTTGATGTTGATCCCGGTAAAGATACAAACAGGACGGTAGTCACCTTTGTCGGAGATCCTGAAGCAGTATCAGAAGCAGCTTATCTGGCTGTTAAAAAGGCATCGGAATTAATTGATATGTCAAAGCATCATGGCGAACACCCCAGGATGGGTGCAACAGATGTCTGCCCTTTTATTCCTGTTTCAGGGATCACCATGGAGGAGACAGTCGTTTATGCAAGACAGGTAGCGGAGAGAATAGGACGCGGGCTGGATATACCGGTCTATTGCTATGAGAGCGCTGCCTTCAATGAGGAACGAAAGAACCTTGCAAAATGCAGGGAGGGCGAATATGAAGGATTAAAGAAGAAACTGGAAGATACGGCGTGGAAACCCGATTTCGGACCGGCTAAGTTTAATGCCCGGTCAGGCGCAACGGCAGTAGGCGCCAGGGATTTCCTGGTTGCATTCAATGTAAACCTGAATACCACCTCGACACGAAGAGCAAATGCAATTGCATTCGATGTCAGGGAAAAGGGACGGATGGTTGAAGATGAGAAGGGAAAACGAATAAATGTACCGGGTACACTTAAAAATGTAAAAGCAATAGGTTGGTATATTGAGGAATATGGAATAGCTCAGATATCGATGAACCTTACCAATATCTCTGTAACACCGGTGCATATTGCATTTGACGAGGTTTGCAGAAAAGCTGATGCACGTGGTATAAGGGTTACCGGCTCAGAACTGGTTGGGTTGATACCTCTTAAAGCCATGCTGGATGCGGGAAGATACTTTCTTGAAAAACAAAAACGATCAGTGGGAGTATCTGATGAAGAACTGATAAAAATTGCAATTAAATCAATGGGATTGAATGATATCCATCCTTTCAACCCTGAAGAAAAAATAATAGAATTTGTTATGAAAGAAAAAGGTGAAAGAAAACTCGTTGATATGGATCTCAGAGCCTTTATGAATGAAACGGCATCTGAATCGGTAGCGCCGGGAGGGGGCTCAATATCAGCATATATGGGGGTTCTGGGTGTTGCCCTGGGCACTATGGTAGCCAACCTGTCGAGCCATAAGAGAGGCTGGGACAACAGGTGGAAAGAGTTTTCGGATCATGCAGCAATGGGGAAAGATATACAGAACAGGCTTCTGAACCTTGTGGATGAAGATACTGAGGCTTTTAACAGTATCATTGACGCTTACAGGCTGCCAAAAAAGACAAAGGAAGAGATCGAGGTAAGAAATAATGCTGTTCAGGCAGCTACCCGGAATGCCGTAATGGTGCCATTCAAGGTGATGGAAACGGCATATTCAGCTTTTCCGCTGATAAGGGAGATGGTGGAAAAGGGAAATCCCTCTTCTGTTACAGATGCCGCAGTAGGAGCACTGGCTTTGCGGTCATGTATAAAAGGCGCCTTCCTCAATGTTAAAACAAATGTTGGCAGCCTTGATGATAAAGATTTCGTGAAAGATATATTAAAGAAATGCTGTGATATAGAATCCAAAGCCGATATGGAAGAGAATGCAATAATGGAGATGGTAGATCAGACAATCAGATAATTTTTCTTATGGTCCTCAGATAATGTGAATATCCTCCAATCTCATGCTTGAAAATACCCTGATGGTCGATGGTGTCGATTCTTACCCTGCCTGATGCGTGAATCACAAGTCCCCTGGAAAGCATCATTCCAACATGTGATATTCTGCTCCGCTCATTATCGAAGAAGACAAGATCGCCGGGCATAGCCTCGTCAATGAAGCTGACATTAGTTCCCACCTCAGCCTGCTGCCAGCTGTTACGTGGTATTGCTATTCCCCTGACCTTATAAACAAGCTGTGTAAACCCTGAACAGTCAATACCCGAGGGAATGCGTCCTCCCCAGATGTACGGGCTGTTGATGAATTTCATTGCGAGATCAGCAAATGAATCAGAGGCAACTAGATAGCTGTTATTGAATTTATTGTCAGTGGTATATATATTATTGCCTATAGTAAATTTCCTGTTATCAAAATCAGGATTATAAATTTCACAACCAGCTTCAAGTACCAGCTTTGTCTCGTCGTTTTTGAAGCAAAGAAGTGAGCGGTTCAGAACATGGCCTTGCGATTTATCTTTATCATTATCCTCTGTATGCTGAAGGTGGTTCAAATCTATCCATCCCTGGTAATTATCGAAATGAGTCTCTATCTTTAGCCAGTGGCCGGTTTTGTCAAGGACATTGTATTTCTCGCCAAAAAGCACCTGGCTTAACATTTCGGATTTGTGGGCAGGCCCCGACCGTAACGGGACAAAAACATTCTCACATATAAAAGTCTCCATCATTTTTAATTTCTTGTAAAATTACTAATTATCTGAATCATTATATTATTTCGGAATACAGGGTTCTTTTAAAAGCAGCCCTCCGCGGTTGTCTCTCTTTTAATATTTTTATTAAACAATATTGGGAAATATCCCTATTTTTGTTGCCGAAACAATGTAGTTATATGTCCCCATCTGCATCAGATATCCTGAAAATTCCAAAAGTAAGAAGGGGTAGTGCTTTTACCTATTTATACTTTATCGTTAGCATAGCTGCTGTTGTTGCAATACTTCTTCATGGAGAGGAAGTAAGCAAGCTGGAACTCATTGGAACAGTATCAGTTGTTACGTTATGTTATGTTGTACTTTATTTATTCCTTCTTCAGTTCCGCAATGAAGTGCTTACGATTCAGCGGAAGATATTTTTTATTTTAATTGCCATTATTCTTTTTCTCTTTGTAACCAGGGTGGTTTCAGATAAGTACGGAGCAAGTTTCATTTTATTGATTCCTTTTGCTGTTATACCGATAATGATAAGAACATTCTATGATGCACGGCTTGCTTTGTTCATCCTTCTTATTACAATCTTGCTTGCCGCTTTTATGATTGAAAGACCTTTTGAGTTTGTTCTGATGAACTTTATATCAGGTATGGTGGCAATATTTACAATGACGAATATTTACAGGCGTCTGCAGCTTCTTTTTACAGCATTAATAGTAATCATAAGCTATTCGTGCTTCCATCTGGGTATCTTTCTTATGAACGGTGGAAGTATAGAAGAAATTAATCTGTCTGAATATATCCGATTTGCTGAGAATGGAGCTATGATATTACTCTGTTACCCTCTGATCCTGATCTTTGAGAAGAGATTTCTGTTTATGTCAGATACTACATTGCTTGAACTCGCTGATACTAACCAGCCTTTGCTTAGGAAACTTGCTGAAGAGGCTCCCGGTTCTTTCCAGCATTCGCTGCAGGTTGCCAACCTTGCTGAAGAGGCTGCAAGAGTTATCGGTGCCAACCTCCTGCTGGTGAAAGCCGGTGCTCTTTACCATGATATCGGTAAAATAGCTAACCCTAAGTATTATATTGAAAACCAGAAAGATGGTGTCAGCCCTCACGATAAGCTTGATCCGCGGCTCAGCGCCAGGGTGATTATCAATCATGTCAAGAACGGAGTGATACTGGCAAAGAATTACAAGATTCCTACCCAGATAATAGATTTTATCCGCACTCATCATGGAACAACAGTGGCCTATTTCTTTTACAAGAAGTATCTTGATATGAATCCCGGTAAAGCGGAAATGAAAAAGGATTTTACCTATCCCGGGCCAAAACCATTTTCAAAAGAAACAGCGGTAGTTATGATGGCTGATGCTGTTGAAGCATCATCACGCAGCCTGGGTGATTATTCCGAAGAGAATATCAATGAGATGGTCGAAAGAATCATTGTTCTACAGGAACAGGATGGCCAGTTTTCAGATATACCGCTGACATATAAAAATATCTCTGATATTAAGGAAATTTTCAGGAAAAGACTCTCAAACATATACCATGTAAGGGTTGCCTACCCGGAGAGAGATTAGCGCATATCAATAACTTCAACGCCTTTATGCAAGGCAGGTGAAAATACAAAGTAACCGGGTTCGGGATTTACTTTAAGGTTATATTCTCTTATAACCAGATTAATTGTTATTCCGTCTCTTCTTTTATACTCAAACTTTTCCAGGTTCATTAACGGTTTTGTTATCGACAGTCTCACCCTTATAAGCTCATTTTTCAGATCCTCAGGGTACAGATCGATAACATAGTGATCGGTTTTCTCTTCAATGAGCCTGCATTTATAACCTTTTTTATACATTGTGAAGATGGATGATGGACGGGTCTGAAATGAATCATCCTTCTTATCAGGACTTGTTATTGTAACCTCCTTCTCAGCAGGAAGATAACTCCATGAAGTTTCACCGTTATACCAGATGATATTGTCAGGAAGATCAAGTTTATAACTGTTTTTGCTGAGGATGACAGATCCTTCGAGGGTATCTTGTGTGTTCTCGACCTGGTCAATAGTTATCAGAAGGAACTTCATGGAGACAGAGGGAGCATTTGTAGCTGTTGCAGAAAATCTGTCAAGTATCTTAACTGCCTGGGGATCATTCTGTCCCGATACCGTCAGTGCAAAAAGCTGGATAGTAAATAATAGTGTGACGATCCTCATTTCTTTCGCTTTTACTCCATAGCCTTCAAAATCTGTTCCAAAGCTAAAAGATCAGTGCAGAATACATCCCTGGCTTTACTTCCTTCAAAAGGTCCTACAATCCCTGCAGCTTCAAGCTGGTCAATTATCCTGCCTGCCCTGTTATATCCTATGGCAAGTTTCCTCTGGATAAGTGATGTTGATCCCTGCTGGTGCTGAACAACCAGCTGCGCTGCCTCTTCGAACAAAGGATCTCTCTTTTTGAGATCTACCTCCATCATTCCTGATTCACTGTCGTCGATATATTCCGGCAGGTGCATTGCATCTGTATAACCCTGTTGTGAGCCGATGAATTCTGTAAGTTCTTCAATTTCAGGTGTATCTATAAAGGCACACTGCACTCTCACAGGTTCTGCCCCTGATGATATCAGCATATCTCCGTTACCCACGAGCCGGTCAGCACCGGTAACATCAAGTATCGTACGCGAATCAATGGATGAGAATACACGGAAGGCAATTCTTGTGGGGAAGTTGGCTTTGATAAATCCGGTAATGATATTTGTGGTCGGCCTCTGCGTTGAAATTATCAGGTGAATCCCGATTGCCCTGGCAACCTGTGCAAGTCGGCCGATCGGACCTTCAATTTCTCTTCCTGCAGTCATTATAAGGTCGGCAAACTCATCTATTATAAGTACAATATATGGCAGAAACCTGTGTCCCTTTTCAGGGTTCAGTCTGCGTGATATGAATTTCTCATTATACTCCTTGATGGTTCGGGCCTGAGCTCCCTTCAGCAGCTCAAGACGGTTATCCATTTCAATACACAACGAGTATAGAGTATTGACAACTTTCCTGGTATCAGTGATTATAGCATCTTCTTCTCCCGGGAGCTTGGCAAGAAAATGACGTTCTATCTTTGCATATAATGGTAATTCAACCCTTTTCGGGTCTATAAGAACAAATTTCAGTTCTGCAGGATGTTTTTTATATAGAATCGAGGTTATGATAGCATTCAGACCTACTGATTTTCCCTGTCCTGTTGCGCCTGCAACGAGTAGATGCGGCATTTTTGTAAGGTCAACAATATAGGGATCATTAGTAATGGTGCGGCCAAGGGCGAGTGCAATATCAAATTTAGTCTCCTGGAATGCCTTCGATGCAATCAGTGACCGCATTGATACAATTTCCGGCTTCTTATTCGGTACCTCTATACCAACTGTCCCCCTGCCGGGAATTGGAGCGATAATCCTGATACCCATGGCAGAGAGGTTAAGTGCAATGTCATCTTCGAGCGATTTTATGCGCGCAAGTTTAACACCCCTCTCAGGAATGATCTCATACAATGTAACCGTTGGTCCCACTGTTGCAGAGATATGTTTTATGCTGATCTTATAATCACCAAGGGTCTTGATAATGTTTTCCTTATTCTCAAATACTTCATTATTATCAAAAGCACTTTCTGTTCTATGTTCTTTCAGGATTGAAACCGGAGGGAATTTATAATGTGACAGATCAAGACGCGGGTCATAATTTTCCATCATGGAATCAACCTCCTCCTCTGTGAGGATGTCCTGTATTTCAGGTTTGATGATATCGATATCTACCTTTTTTGCTGAAGAGGAATCTGCTTTGTCATTATCGAGGTCATGAATAAGGGAGCCATCACCAGGCGGTATTCTTTCATATTTATCTCCATCAGCACTATCGTCCGGGCGAGTTCTGTCATTGACCAGGAATTCAAACATCTCCTCATCTGTCGAATCTCCCTTAGGCCGTTTTGTAAAAGTCTCTTCACCGGACTCTCCGGAGATATCCTGACCCTCCTGTTTGCTTTTTCTGAATAACCTTAAAGATGGGGTTTTAAATCCAAAAGAGGAAGGGGAAAACTTAAGGGCAAAAATAAGATATGAGATTGTCAGCAGTGTGATCACTATGCCGGTGCCGATCTTCCCCATAAAAGCATTAAGCCAACTGGTCAGCAAATATCCCTGTGCACCGCCCGGGCCACTTATAAGATAACCATTTGACTGGCCGAAAATATAGCCAAGGATCAGAGATAAAATTATGACAGCAAAGGTAAACCTTATAACAAGTCCCCATGGCTTCAGCTTTGGAAAGTTGAGGAGATACAATCCTATTGTCCCGAATATCAGCGGAATAAAAAAGGCTCCATAACCAAAACCATAACCGATCATCATTTTAGCAAGGAAATGACCGCTCTTTCCTGACCAGTTTTTTACCTCTATGTCAGGACCTGAAACAATATCAGAATCAGGAAGACTGAGGTCAGTTTTCCACCATAAGAGGTATGAGATACAGGCAATCAGAAGATATATTGCAAAACCGGTGATGAGAACCCCGAAAACGAACCTGATTCTTTCATCAGTAAAAAATGATTTCGACTTTGCCGGATTTTTTGCTGATCGCCCCGTTTTTTTTGTGCTATCTTCCTTACCTTTACTCATGAACGGCCAATAAATTACACCTCAAAGGTAATAATTTTGAATCCTGACTAAATACTGGAAAATCCTTTTTATAAACAATTACCTGAAGTGACTAACAATGCAGAAAACGATTTTTCTGGTTTTTTATTTCAAGGATTGGCTTTCCCTGAGTTTTGATTCTTTAACTGATAAGCAGGCTTAGCATCTTATTAATAAAGCTGCTTATCTCATCTCTGGAAACATGGACATACTTATCTCTTCTTTCAAATGTTTTGTCGGGGATCTCTTTTTTGTAAATGTTCTCGGCATTGAAGCGAAGTTCAGCTGAACCAAGAAAGAAATAAAAACTCATAAGGACACCGTCAATCTCATGAAATGGTGTTGAAGCATTCGAATTCTTTACATCTATCTCTTCCGTGTACCAAATATCGAAGACTTTTTCCCTGTCAGCCGGAAAGGTAGCTTCAACATTTTTACAGTTGAATCCGCAAATAACTGTGGTGCGTGAAGTCTTATGCAACTCCATTCCTTTCATGGCCTCAAAACCAGGGTGAATTTCCCCGGGATCCGAAGAATAGGCATATTTTAATGTCAGAAGACTCAGATAAGTGTCATATATTCCTTCCTTGGGATTGGAGAGATTAAATATTCCTGCATTGCCAAACGGAGCCGCTATCTCAAACAGGATTTTATCATCTTTAAAGTAGATAACGAGATTCTTCGGCATATAGTCCTTAGGGATGATATTTGCATTATCCATATATTCTATGGTATAATGAATCTCACCCTGATCAATGTTTTTTAAGCCTTTTTCTTTACAGGAATATCCCGTTATTGCAAATATTGCTGCAATGATTAAACCGGATCTAAATCTCACAAACCTATTTTTTTGAATTATGTAAAAATAACATTTTTTTTTAATTTCAATTCCAGATATTGTTTTTTATAAGCTCATCTCTGAAATATGTTTTTGAGTTTATCAGATAAAATTGGGAGGAATTTATAGCTTTGTTTTTCTGAAATATCAATTTTATAACGATAATATAGTCACCTTTTTATAATTAAGGAAGATATTTATATGGGCAAGAAATTAGCTGTTGTTGCTCTTGGCGGCAATGCACTTTTAAGAGACGACCAGGCGGGAACCATTGATGAGCAGGAAGATAATACTGCCGAAACACTTGAGAATCTCATATTCCTGATCAGGGAAGGTTATGACCTTGTATTAACTCACGGAAACGGTCCTCAGGTAGGAAATATCCTCATGCGTAATGATGCAGGTGAACAGATGTATAATATTGCGCAGATGCCTGTCGATATTTGTGTAGCCGATTCTCAGGGTGGAATTGGTTATATGATTGAAAGGATATTCAGAAACGTATTGAATAAACATGGTATTGATAAGAATGTCATTTGTGTGGTAACATCCGTTGTAGTCGACATCAATGATCCGGCATTCAATGACCCTCAGAAGAGAATAGGTAAAATATACACCAGAGAGCAGGCGGATGAACTTGAATTAAAAAAAGGATGGATCTTCAGGGAAGAGGTAAAAAACACGGAAGGTTACAGGCGTGTTGTTCCTTCTCCCGTACCCGTGGATATTTTTAACCATTCACTGGTCAGAAAGCTTGCACTTGAGGGAAATATTGTCATCGCTGCCGGCGGCGGTGGAGTACCCGTCTATATCGACGAAAAGAAAAATATACAGCCCGCTGAGGCTGTCATTGACAAGGACCTGGCATCTTCCTTGTTAGCTGACCTTATCATGGCAGCTGAATTTTATATTCTTACAGATGTTCCGTATATATATATAAATTATAAAAAACCCAACCAGGAAATCAGGGAATTCCTGAATTATGCCGATGCACTTAAATACCTGAATGAAGGACATTTCGCAGAAGGGAGCATGGCACCCAAGATAAGGGCATGTCTCAACTTTATAAAAGGAGGCGGTAAAATGAGTGTGATCACCGAAGCCTTTAAGCTTGACGATACGAAATACGGGTCAAAGATAACCATGGAGTACGAAGACAATAGGCGATAGGCAACAGACAGCTGGGATTGCATTTTTCTGTTTCCCATACTCAGAAACCCGATGCCCGTAACCCAATGCCGTAATTTTTATTATATTTGCCGCTTAAATCCGCAAACATGAAAATCGACCTTCATAACAGACACTTTCTTAAGCTATTAGACTTTTCACCCGAAGAAATTAATTACTTGCTTACCCTCTCTATGGAATTGAAAAAAGCAAAAAAAGAGGGCAGGGAGGTTCAGTATCTGAAAGGAAAAAATATTGCACTTATTTTTGAAAAATCCTCAACAAGAACGCGTTGTGCATTCGAAGCAGCTTCTTTTGACCAGGGAGCCTGCGTTACCTATCTTGGTCCGAGTGGTTCACAGATAGGGCATAAGGAGTCAATGAAAGATACTGCCAGAGTGCTTGGTCGCATGTATGAGGGGATTGAATACAGGGGTTTTGGACAGGAGATTGTTGAAGAACTTGCTGAATATGCCGGAGTCACTGTATGGAACGGACTTACAAATGAGTTTCATCCGACCCAGGTACTTGCCGATTTTATGACTATGGTCGAGTTCTCTGATAAACCACTGAACAGGATGGCGCTCTGTTACCTTGGCGATGCAAGGTTCAATATGGGCAGTTCCCTGCTGGTCGGTTCTGCAAAAATGGGTATTGATTTCAGGATTGCTGCTCCGAAGACATACCAGCCCTCAGATGAGCTTGTTTCAAAATGCAGGGCCATTGCCGATGGAACAGGGGCAAAAATAACTATTACAGAAAATGTTGATGAAGCAGTAAAAGGAGTTGATTTCCTGTACACTGATGTATGGGTGTCGATGGGCGAACCTGATTCAGTGTGGGAAGAACGAATAGGTCTCCTTAAACCTTACCAGGTGAATATGTCAGTTATCAGCAAGACTGGTAATCCCGATGTTAAATTCCTTCATTGTCTGCCTGCATTTCATAACAGGGCAACAAAAGTGGGAGAGGAAATATTCCGGAAGTATGGTCTCGACGGAATGGAGGTTACAGAAGATGTCTTTGAATCAAAACACTCAATAGTTTTTGATGAAGCTGAAAACAGGCTCCATACTATCAAAGCGGTAATGGTAGCGACACTGGGGGGATGAGGTTATGCTATCAACTCCTTTACAAAATAGAATGTAATAACAAAAGAGGCTGCCAGCTTCAGTCCAATTCCTGTGAGGAATCCCAGCAGGCTTCCGAATCCTGCCCTTATCGCATACTTCATATCATCCTTGAAGATCAGCTCACCTACAATTGCCCCTATCAGGGGACCAACTATGATGCCCACAGGGCCAAGAAACAATCCTATTATAAGCCCGACAGTTGCCCCCCTTATTCCGTATTTTGAGCCACCGAATTTCCTGGTTCCCCAGATTGGGACTATGTAATCCAGTATCGTAACAACAATAGCAATAGCAGCCAGTGAAACCAGGACTGTTGTGGTAAACTGCCCGAACCTGGTAACGTGCAGCATTATTAATCCCAGGTAACTGATGGGTGGTCCCGGCAATACAGGTACAAGACAACCCATAATACCAAGTATCATCAGGATTATACCCAAAATAAGAAGAACATAATCAGACATTTGGAATGCTTTCAGAAAAGGTTACAGGAAATATCTTATTTTTTCCCGAGATCATCAAAGTCTACGTCCGTAAACTCTTCTGGAGTATGTGTTTGCTGTTCGTCACTCTTCTTACTCTCTTCCAGCGGAATGGGAGCCTGTGACTCATCCCTGCCATTATTAATGTAGGTAACAGCATCTTTTAATCCTTCAGTAAATTTCTCAAAATCTTCTTTATACAAAAAGACTTTATGCTTCTCATAGAAGAACTTACCTTCCTTTCCCAAACGCTTTTTGCTTTCGGTAATGGTAAGATAATAATCATCTTTGCGGGTTGCTTTTACATCAAAGAAATAGGTTCTTTTACCTGCACGTACAACCCTTGTGAAAATCTCCTCCTTCTGGTTTTTCCCTTCATTCTCGTTCGTATCTTCTTTTTTTCCTGTTTCTTCTTCCATTTCTAAATCAGTTAAGGTTAGGGATTTAATTTATATTGTCAAATGTAATAATTATTTTTTCAAATCAAAATAAAGCTTTTCTGTTGCCCATGAAATTTGATTTATTGTTTTGCTGAGAAATGAAAAAGAGTATTTTTGCAGCGAAATTCGTGGTTCTTTAAAGATGATAAGCAGAAGATTGTTACGCATAAAAGCCCTAATGGTTCTTTATGCACATAACCGAAGGGAGGATGATGATCTGGTCAGAGCTGAAAAGGAACTCATTTTCAGTATTGAGAAAACCTACGATCTCTACCATTATATAATGCTGCTTATTCTGGAAATAGCCGATATTGCCGGCGAAAAGATTGAACAGGCCCGGCAGAAGAGAATTCCCGACCCCGAAGATCTTAACCCGAACAGACGTTTTGTTGATAATCCGGTCATAGCACAATTGAGAAACAGCACGGCATTCAACAAATATATTACATCTTCAAAACTATCCTGGATAAACAATTATCATGTCGTCAGGCTCCTCTACATCAATATGACAGAATGGCCGGCTTATAAGGAATATATGAATTCCTCTGAGAGCAATTTCCAGCTTGATAAAAAGTTCATCATTCGACTCCTGAATGAGCTTTTTGCCGATTCGGAAGATCTTGCTGCTTGCCTCGAGGAACAGAGCATCTACTGGAATGATGACATGGAATATGTTCTCATAATGATTGAAAAAACTCTGAAAAAGTTTAAAACTGATTCCGGAGAAAATATCCTGTTATTGCCTTTATTTAAAAATGAAGATGACCGGAATTATATTAAAATACTGTTCAGAAAAGCTGTGCTGGATAAACAAAAGTGTTCGGAACTCATAAAACATAATACTACTAACTGGGAATTGGAACGTATTGCCCTGATGGATATCCTGGTAATGCGACTGGCTGTTACCGAGATCCTTGAGTTCCCGGAAATACCTGTCAAGGTAACTCTCAATGAATACATTGAAATAGCAAAATACTATTGTACATCAAAAAGCAGTACATTTGTCAACGGCATTCTGGATAATATAGTTAAAGAGATAAGAGAAAAAGGTCTTTTTAAAAAGTATGGCAGAGGCCTGATAGGAGAATCGCCTGAAAACTAATATAGATTTTCTGACTGTTGAAGCTGATGAAGAAAAAGATTCAGTTATATTTGTTCCTTCTTATTCTGATTATTACAGGATGCAGCTGTAAAACACAAAAGGGTGAAAATAATGCTGAATCCCGTTCTTCAGATACAGGAAAAGCCGTTCTTATTTTCAGGGAATATGAGCATCTCTTCGGTAAAGTTCACGAAGGTGAAAAGGTAGGATGTATTTTTACTTTTGAGAATACAGGCACTGCCAGCCTGGCATTAGTATCAGTAACCACAACATGCGGTTGCACAGTACCGAAATATGACAGAAAACCGGTTGCCCCCGGAAAGGCAGGTACACTCGAGGTAATATTTGATACCTCCGGGAGGAACGGTATTCAGACCAAGACGATTACTGTTAAATCAAATGCCACAAACCCTGTCGTTTTACTGAAAA
The DNA here is from genome assembly GCA_964556175.1 of uncultured Rikenellaceae bacterium. GTDB lineage: Bacteria > Bacteroidota > Bacteroidia > Bacteroidales > VadinHA17 > LD21. The sequence continues at coordinate 5,820 of CAZKWD010000004.1, read as the reverse complement.
TAACAGCAGAAGTAATGAATAGAGATAAATAATAATAAATAATAATAAATAATTAATAATTTACACAATGACCAATTTTGCGTATTTATATTTAATGGGACAACCTGCATCATCAACAGGACAGAGTAATGCGTTGATTACCTTTTTACCGCTTTTACTTGTATTCGTTGTCTTTTATTTCTTCATGATAAGGCCCCAGATGAAAAAGCAGAAAGAAATGACTAATTACAGAAGCTCCCTGAAAAAAGGAGATAAAGTAATTACTACAGGGGGAATACACGGAAGAGTCCACGAAGTAAAAGATAATTATGTAATGATGGATGTAGGCGGAGATTTTAAACTCAAGGTGGATAAGAACGCCCTGCTTAAAGATCCGTCGGCAGGAGAATAAACCCGGTGATTCGGTATGGAAAAGAAAAAAGAAATACGTCCTGAAAAACCTGTTAAGAAGGGATTGAGTTTTAATAACAGGAATTTTATAGTATTCGCTTTTTTCCTGCTGCTGTCATTTATTTTTTGGTATCTCAATTCTCTTGGGAAGGACCTTGACACAAGTATCAGATACCCTGTCAGGTATACTAACATGCCAAAAGACAAAGGAGTGGCAGAAGATCTGCCGTCAAGAGTATATATTTACCTGAGCGGACCCGGTTATTCAATACTGCGAATGAAAGTTACAGGGAATAATACACCCCTGACAATTGATTTCTCAAAAGTCAACTATAGACCGACACGAAACAGAAGTTCAGCCGATTATTACATCTTGACTTCAGGTCTTATCCAGAATCTCAATTCTCAGATTAAATCTGAATGCAGGATAACCTCGATAAAACCCGATACATTATTCTTCTCTTTTAAATAATTCGGCGCAAAGGCCCAGAGGCGCATAGGCTCAATGATAATAAGATGATTGGGGTTAGATAAGTTTTTGACAGATAAGATGAAGCAGAACAGAAAACCAGGAATGAAGCTTGGGATTACCGGTGGAATAGGAAGCGGTAAAACATCCGTTTGTAAAGTATTCAATGTGCTTGGCATTCCGGTTTTTTCTGCTGATCCTGAAGCCCGGGAGATAATGGATAATGAAAGGAACATCAGAAGGGCAATAAATGAGATTGTGGGTAAAAATATTTATCCCGGCGGTAAGCTGAACCGTATGGAACTTGCTTCCCTCATCTTTAATGACAGGGATCTCCTTGAAAAGGTAAACTCACTCGTTCATCCTGTTGTATTTGAACATTTTAACCGCTGGGCAGAAAAACAGACAACTCCTTATGTTATTATGGAAGCCGCAATTCTTTTTGAAAGCGGTGCCTCTAAACTTGTTGACAGGGTCGCAACCATTGTGGCACCAGTGGAGGAAAGGATTTCGAGAGTAACCCGGCGAAACAAGCTGAACAGGGAGCAGGTAATGGAAAGGATAAAAAATCAGATGACTGATGATCAAAGAATAAAAATGTCGGATTATGTAATCAATAATTCCGAAAACGATATGATAATACCTGTGATTCTTCGTATTAATGAAGACCTGTTAACTCATTTAAATTCCTGATGCATTAAATGAGACGTTTTGGTAAATGGATAGGGGGAGGACTTGGATGGGTAATGGGAGGACCTATTGGCGGACTCATGGGATTTCTGGTTGGATCAATTGTCGATAGTACAACTATCAGGACATCATCATCCTATACCTCTTCTGATATGAGGACAACACCTGCTGCATTTGGCGTTAGCCTGCTCGTACTTATTGCAGCTGTTATGAAGGCAGACGGGAAAGTGCTAAAATCAGAACTGGATTATGTTAAACAGTTTTTTGTAAGGCAATTCGGGAGAGATTCGGCTGCTGAAGCAACAATGATGCTTAGAGATCTCCTGAAACAGGAAATCCCGGTGCGCGACGTCTGTACACAGATCAGCAGGAATATGGACTATTCATCACGCCTTCAGCTTCTTCACCTTCTTTATAATGTCTCCCTTGCAGATGGAACTATCCATCAGTCTGAAATACAGACAATTGACATGATTGCAGGTTATCTGGGGATTTCCACCTCCGATTTTATGTCAATAAAGAATATGTTTGTGCCTGAAACAGATTCTCTTTACAAGATCCTCGAAATTGATCGTTCAGCTACTGATGATGAGGTTAAAAAAGCTTACAGGGAAATGGCTATGAAATACCATCCCGACAAAGTCAGTCATCTGGGGGAAGAATTCAAGAAAACAGCTGACGAGAAATTCAGAAAGGTAAATGAAGCTTATTCCAGGATAAAAAAGGAAAGAAATATGGTTTGATAATCAATAAAACTTACTATTTGATTAATAGATTCCAATACAAGAATTAAATTAGTACTCAAAATTAATACCATGGTCTTAAAAGATATCCTGGCAATCTCAGGTCAGTCCGGGCTCTATAAATTCATTGCCCAGGGGAAAAATGCAATAATAATTGAGCATCTTGAAACAAAGAAGAGAAGCAGTGCATTTGGCTCAGCAAAAGTCAGCTCACTCGAGGAGATATCTGTATTTACTGAGAATGAAGATATATCCCTTGGTAAAGTCTTTGATCTGATATATGAAAAAGAGAATGGGGGAGCTGCAATTGATTATAAAACTGAGCCTGATAAACTCAAAACCTACTTTGGGGAAATTATACCTGAATATGACAGGGAACGTGTTTATAACAGCGATATCAGGAAGATCATACAATGGTATAACCTCCTTCATACGCTGAACCTTCTGGTACCTGATGCCCCGGAGGAATCTAAAAAAGTAAAGGCAAAGGAATCTGAACCGGTAAAAGAGTCCAAACCTGAAAAAAAAGGGACACAGGTAAAAGAGACTGTAAAGAAGAAAGAGCCGGCAGCAGGCAAGAAAAAGAGTCCGGGAGAAAAAAAGGCGCCTGCAAAAAAGAAACCATCAGGGCCCGGGAAAGCTGAATAATACCCTTTCTGTCATGAATTTTGGTGGTAATGAGGTGATTTATGATTATGAAGGTTCCCGGATAATCATCGTCCCTGTGCCATACGATGCGACAAACACATGGATGAGAGGCTCCGACAAAGGTCCCGATGCAATAATGGAAGCCTCTGTCAACCTCGAATTCTATGATATCGAAACAGCTTCCGAGGTTCATAAAATGGGTATCCACACTATCGATCCTGTTCTGGAAAAGGGATCACCTGAGGCTCTCGTAAATGCTGTTTTTAATAAAACATCACACCTTCTGCAGGATAAGAAGCTGCCGGTGATCGTGGGAGGTAACCATACGGTAAGCATAGGAGCAGTAAAGGCATTTTCCAAAAACTATCCGGATCTGTCGGTACTTCAGCTGGATGCACATTCCGACCTCAGACAGGAATATGAAGGATCACCTTTTAATCATGCATGTACTATGGCACGTGCACGTGAACTTGCACCTCTTGTCCAGGTAGGTATCCGCAGCGTATCAGCCGAAGAGCTCCCATTTATTGACAGGGAAAGGATATTCTATGCCCATGAACTATATTATGATAAGATGTTGTATCAGAAGGCGGTGGATAAACTCACTGAAAATGTTTATGTCACTATCGATCTCGATGTTTTTGACCCATCGGTTATGCCCTCTACCGGTACACCTGAACCGGGTGGCCCTGATTATTTCGAGCTGATGCATTTTCTGAGAGATGTGGCACGAAAAAGAAATATCGTTGGTTTCGATGTGGTTGAGTTATGCCCGTCAACAACAAATAAATCACCTGATTTTATGGCAGCAAAAATTATCTACCAGCTGCTGAGCTATATATTTGCCTGACCCATTTACTCACCCCCTTAATCCTCTCTCTTTGCTTCCTCCCATATCACATTCATCTCATCAAGACTCATATCATGAAGGGAAATTCCCTTCCTGATAGTCTCTTTTTCAAGGTAATTGAAACGTTTAATGAATTTCCTGTTGGTTTTTTCGAGAGCAGCTTCGGGATCAATACCATAGAGCCGTGATGCGTTGATTATTGAAAACATTACATCGCCAAGTTCTGATTCGATCTTTTCTTTATCCTCTTCAGTGATTTCGTTTTTGAGTTCTGTGATCTCCTCCAACATTTTATCCCAGATCTGATCTGGTTTTTCCCAGTCAAATCCCACACCCCTGACCTTTTCCTGTATCCTGTTGGCTTTCACAATTGCCGGTAATGGGGAGGGAACACCTGATAAAACAGGCTTATAACCATTTTTCTCTCTGATTTTCAGCTTTTCCCAGTTTTCTTCAACCTCAGATGAACCGGATACCTTAACATCGGCAAATACATGAGGATGCCTGTAGATAAGCTTTTCGTTTATCCCTTTCAAAACATCAGCAATTGTAAAAAAACCTTTTTCCGATCCGATCTTCGCGTAAAAAACCAGATGAAGCATCATATCTCCAAGCTCATTCCTTACATTATCAGCATTATCTGAATAGATAGCATCGGCAAGTTCATAGGTCTCTTCAATTGTCAGCTTTCTAAGGCTTTCCCAGGTCTGTTCCATATCCCAGGGACAGCTCTCTCTCAACCTGTCCATTATGGAAAGGAGCTTATCAAACTCTTTTATACTTCTTTTTTTATCATTCATCTTAAGTTATTTTAAAAGAGGCGGTTAGGTGATGCCGGTTTCTCTGTCTGGTCAATACGTACCACCGAACCAGGTGTCAGACTCAGCAGTTCTGCAACATTTGCCCCATTTATTGATATTTCGAGCAGATCGAGAGAATTGAACCTTGCAAGCAGTTCTCCTACAGGGACATCACCGTATTTTTCAACGATATGATCAGTATAATTCTTATTGCTCTGAATGAGTATTCTGTATTTCCTTTTCTCAAAAACCCTGTAAAATATTTCCCTTGTGATATTAGAAATTGCATTGCCGTATGAATCAATGAAGATTATACTCCCGATTATCACATCTTTGTCGATTGTTGCTCTCAAAGGAACGTGCTCGCTGATTTTTCCAAGGGTTTTTCCGAGTTCAGAAGGCTTTTTCCCTGAAGCCAGGGCTGCAGCTGCCCTGGCAAATATCTCAAGTTCATCGGTGCACTTTTTATGATCGATTCTTATAACTTCATCAGGATCAGAATTCAGGATCAGGTTGAAGATGCCATTATCGGACCCGATGAAGTAATGATCCCTCGATTTGACAATGAGATAATCCTTTCCAGCTTCAACTTCCGAATGAACGCATATTATGTGAATTGTTCCTTCAGGGTAATTATTCCATGTGTTCCTGATGACAAATGCAGCATGTGAAATATTGAAAACAGGAATATTGGAGGCATTTTCAATTATTATAACCCCGGGACACATGCGGCATAGCATACCCTTAATGATTCCGTGATAGATATCTTCAGGCTTCCATTCTGTTGTTAATGTAATAACGGCCATAAGGAAAAAACTTAAGGCAAAGATAATCTTCTAAAGAAAAATAAACTTACTTTGTATCGTTCTGCAGAAATTTTTATTGTTTTTTTGTTTGATGACAGAGATAGTAATTTTTCTTGAAGATATAGATCCTGTAGTTTTCTTCGGCACAAATAATTTATTGCTCGATAAAATCCGCGGATTTTTTCCCAAAATAAAGATACTTGCGCGTGGTAACGAAATAAAATGCATGGGAGAAGAATCAGAGATCACAATATTTGCTGAGAAATTCAATGAGCTTATAGAATATTATCAAAAGTATCACCGTCTTGAGGAGCAGGATATTGAGAAATATTTCCTCGATGCGGAGCATATGAAAACTGCCTCCAGCGGTGAATTTGAACAGATTCTGGTCTTCGGTACAAGCGGAAAACCTGTCAGGGCACGG
>CAZKWD010000003.1:13425-18652 GCA_964556175.1 uncultured Rikenellaceae bacterium | reverse complement strand
GCAGTATTGTCAAGAGGATCAAAACCTGATATTCTGAAATGGTGGAGACCATGGCTGGGAGACACAACTTATACCACCACTGCCAACACCGATATTCTTCCTGTACAGTATGAAGGTAAATACAGGGTAACAGTAACGGATGAGCATGGTTGTGATTCAATAAGTGGGGAAAAATTAATAGTAGGAGCGAAGCTTGACCCATATTTATATGTTAAGGATAAGGTAAATAACTATGGCACAACATGTCCCGAATCAAGCGACGGAGAGCTCTGGGTCAAGGAGACAAGCGGTTCGACAGGCGTTGCTCCATTTGTTTATTCCCTGATCTATAACAACCAGGATACGGTTGTTTATTCAGATACGCTTTACGCAAAAGATTCTTTTAACTATTATTATAACCTTCCTTCAGGAAATTACAGGATCTCTGAAAAGGATGCAAACGGTTGTATCAATTTCAACTATGAAAATATTGATATCATTCCTCCGGATGTTATCACTGTCGGATTTGAAAAATACGAATACCCCGGCGGATATAATGTGTCATGCCTTGGATACAGCGACGGGTCGGTAAGTGTAGATACTATCTATGGCGGCAGCGGAGGTTATACATATAAATGGACGAAATACAACGGAACTATAACCGGACCTGATACTTTAGATCATATTGACAATATAAGCGCAGGCAAGTATTATCTTACCACAACTGACTGGCTGGGCTGCGTCAAGGTCGACAGCATCACTATTACAGAGCCAGAAGGCATGATCTTATCAGGAAGTGAAGTGTCATGGAGCAATGACAGCACTTATAATGTTTCATGTAATGGAGGGAACGACGGCTATATTAACATGACCATTACCGGAGGGTCGGGTAATTACTTTTATTCCTGGAGCGGTCCGGGCGGCTTTACGGCAACAACCAGGGATACATCAGGACTGTATGCAGGAACATATACATGTGTAGTCACAGATGTAAACGGATGTATACTCACGCCTAATCCGGTATTCACGCTTTCAGAACCCGCCCCGCTGGATATCAATGCAGTGCCATCCACATCGGTCGAAGGATCACATAATATAAATTGTTACGGAGGAACAGGTTCAATTGATGTTACAATGGCAGGAGGCAGTGTAGGTAACTACAGTTATTCATGGAGTACAGAAGACGGATCAGGACTGGTTGACGAACAGGAGGATCAGATGGGTCTGACTGCAGGGACATATCATCTGGTTGCGGTTGATTCTAATAATTGTAGGTCCACTGCGGATATCACACTTAAACAACCACAGGCTCTTGCATTATCACTTGTTCCGACAAATATCACATGTAATCCTCCCGGATTCAATAATGGTTCTGTTAACCTGACTGTATCCGGCGGGGTTAAACCTTTCAGCTATAACTGGTCGAATGGAGCAACAACGGAAGATATTTCAGGTCTTCCTGAAAGATACTACAGTGTGATTGTAACAGATATCAACGGATGCACAATAACTGATTCCACAAGAATTAACCTGCCGCCGCTGCTTCTATATGATGTGATTCTTTCCGATTTTACCGGCTATAATGTAAGCTGTTACGGACTGTCAACTGGTACAATAAATATTAATTCTACAAGCGGAACTCCTCCATACATTTTCAACTGGACAGGACCTGATGGATATACCTCTTCTGACAGGCATATAACCGGGCTGAGAGCAGGAGAGTATACCATGGTGCTTACCGATTCAAATTCCTGTACTGCTGTGGAAGTTATTGAGCTGACTCAGCCCGACAGACTTACGGTGGATGCAACATTATCATCAAGTATTGCAGGCGGGTATAATATTAACTGTACAGGCGACAGTACCGGCACAATCGCCCCGGTTCCCGTAAATAACATCGGAAATGTAAGCTATCTGTGGTCCGACGGATCGACTTCTGCTTCAAGATCAGGCCTGCCGGCAGGCGAGTATGGTTTAATAATCACTGATGAAAACAGCTGTCTGAGTGATACAATAATTACACTTACACAGCCGGATTCACTGAAGGGCTCGTATGAAACCACACAGCCATGGTGTCCTGACACACCAACCGGTGAGATAAGGCTTACTGTCATAGGCGGCGTGGTTGGAACGGATTACAATTATAAATGGTCTGATAATTCAACTACCAGGGATATCACTGATATTTATAGCGGATTATACATAGTAACTGTATCTGATCTTAATGGATGTGCGCTTACTGCTACTATTGACCTCGAACCCTTGAATGAGACATGTCTGATAATTCCTAACGCCATTTCGCCGAACGGCGACCTGATAAATGATGAATGGCATATTGGAATGATAGATATATATCCGCAGGCTGAAGTTAAGGTATTCAACAGATGGGGAATAGTTATCTGGAGATCAGAAAAAGGATACCCGCAGCCCTGGGATGGAAGAAGCAAAGGGAAACTGCTGCCGGTTGACTCGTATCATTATATTATAAATCTGAATAACGGCTCAAAGCCAATTGTGGGTAATATAACTATAATACGATAGAAATGTAATAGCTTAAGGAACTTGTGAAACGACTTCTATACATAATAATATTTGTAATGGCCGGGAGCTTTGCAGCCGGTCAACAGCTACCTGTATACAGCCAGTATTTGTTCAATAAGTTCCTTATTAATCCTGCCGTGGCAGGCAGCGATGGCTATACAAGTGTTAATCTCACAGCCAGAGAACAATGGGTAGGTTATTACGGAGCACCCCGAACCTACTCATTCAGTATGCAAACCAGGTTGCTGAAACGCAGTTATATACTGAAGCAGTCAAGTGCAAGGAGACAGGTCTACCGTCCCAAATACGATGGGAAGGTAGGTCTTGGCGGCTATATTTTCAGTGATAAAAACGGGTTAATTCATAAAACAGGTTTTCAGGTTTCATATGCTTATCACATGTGGCTGCGAAATACCACCCAGTTGTCAATGGGACTGGCCTTCACCGGTTATCATTATAAAATAGATGAAAAAGAAATTGATTTTGAAGATCCCAATGAACCATGGATGAACAGCAACCTTCGCCGGGGAATATTTGTCCCGGATGCCTCTTTCGGCGTATATCTTCTTAATGCAAGATACAGTGCGGGATTTTCAGCCGACCAGCTTTTCGAGGCATCTGCAAAAATAGGGGACGCTGCCTATAAAAATGTTAAAGTGGACAGGCACTACTACCTGTTTGGCTCATACAGCTTCGCTCTCAATACCTATACTGAACTTGAGCCGTCATTTCTTTTTGTGATGTCGGAACAGCTTAAACCCCAGGTTGATATCGGTCTGACATATATTTATGAAGAATCATTCTGGGCTGGTTTAGCCTACAGGACAAGCGGAGCCATTATAGCAACAGCAGGTCTCAAATATCAGAATATCTTCTTTGGATACTCCTTCGATTTCACCCTTCAGGAAATACAGCGGATAACTTATGGAACACATGAAATAACCATAGCCCTGAAGTTTGGTGACTCTGCACGCAGATACAGGTGGCTGGATAGATATTAAACGGCACAACGGCGCAACGGCATAAGGGCATAAAGGATATCAAATGGTGATCAGGCTTTCAGAATATATATCAGTGAGCTGTTTCCTTTTCTGTTGAAGAAGGTTAATAATGTGAACCACAATCCTTTTATCAAACCTGAGAGCAAAGGTAAATTTGTTCCCCTGTATCTTTCACTCAATATTGAAATATAGAACACATCAGCGGGCAGCTTCATGATTTTTGTGACTTTAAATCCATTTTTCTCACTAAAAGTTTTGAAGACATCAGGTGAAAAATGCCATAAATGCCTTGGCACATCCCAGGCTGCCCAGAACTGCCTGTAATATTTTGCATCAAAGGAGCTGCAGTTCGGCATGGCAATAACACAGGCACCTCCCGGTTTAAGAATCCGATGAATATCATGCAGGTATTTAACAGGATCATGAAAGTGTTCAAACACATGCCATAATGTTATGCAGTCGGACATTTCCTTTTGGAATCCGGCTATTTCACTCTCACTTATAACATTAAGACCAAATTTTTCGATTGCAAAATTACGGGCTCCCTCATCTTTTTCCACTCCTGTAACTCTCCATTCTCCCTTCTTCATGAATGCAGCGAAGTAGCCAGTACCGCATCCTATATCAAGAAGAGTACCTGTTTTCAACCCTGTTGCTCTCCTTATAATGTTTCTCTTCCGGTAAAGCATCAGGTTGCGCGTGAAATGGAAAAGTATGTTTGTCAATCCTTTTTTTGTATCGCTATGCGAAATATAATCCCCCGTATCATAATAGTTCTCAATGTCAGCCTCTTCAGGAGGATCTGCTGTAAAAGTAAAGCCACAGTTTTTGCACTTATAGATATCGAAATTTCCGCCACCGGTAAGATGGTCTTTGCATCTCAGGATGAAAGCAGTATCATCACTTTCGCAGACAAGACACCTATTCACTTTTATCATCAGATCCGGTTGTTGTTTCTTTCTTTCTGAAGACCATAAATAATGATCCTGCAGCAAGAAGTATCAGCAATAACGAGCTTGCAAATGATACCCGGGAGCCGGTACGGTAGGATCCCGGTTCAAATCTGAAAATTATCTCATGGTCTCCGGCAGGTACTTCCATGGCCCTCAATACATAATTAGCCTTTACATAAGGAACCTCATTTCCGTCTATATAGGATTTCCATCCTTCAGGATAATAAATTTCGGAGAATACTGCCAGTCCGTCACTCGCTGAAGTACTATGGTAAATGAGCTCATTTGCCTTATATGATGTAAGTTCAATTCTTCTTGATGAATCAGCAGGGTAATTTTCTTTTGAAAGAAGATGTCGGAAGCTTTTATCAATTAATGCCTCTCTGGAAGGATCAAAACTGTCAATAAGGCTTATCTCCTCATCAGCATTTTCCACTATCCTGTATGAGTCTACAAACCAGGCATTTCCAAGAACGTTGTCATTCTCCAGAGGTAATCCCTGCGGATCAATTATTATATATTTCGTGTTAAGCATATTGAGAGAATTTGCTCGTGCCAGGCTGCCAGCCAGTTCTCCGGGCAAAAGAATGGGATTACTGTTTCTCTGATAAGTATCAATGAAATCATTGATTTCAGGGGCAAGGCTGTGTTCAATTAGTTCACTGTAGATCTGAAGTTTGGCGCCATGATAACCTCCGATCGACTTATGCCAGGCAGATGTTGAAGCATCATTGAAAGGAGAAACTGTGAGGT
>CAZKWD010000003.1:11099-13325 GCA_964556175.1 uncultured Rikenellaceae bacterium | reverse complement strand
ATCGACTTATGCCAGGCAGATGTTGAAGCATCATTGAAAGGAGAAACTGTGAGGTTAAGTACTCTGTAGCTCAAGGACTGATCTTCAAGAATTGCCTTATCGGCAACTGTCATCGGGTAGGGTTCTGATGCTGCAGAGGTTTTGGTAAAATTGCTCTTATTCAAAAATCTCTTGCTAACCGGCCACATATCCAAAAGAATAAGCAATGCAAGGAGGCCAATGGCATATTTCATATCGATCTTTTTGTAGTAATATGCTAAAAGCGAAGCTGCTGCCAGGATAATAAAAATCAATGATCTGGAAGCATCTGACTGGAGCATTTCCTTCCGGTCGGCCGTTAATGCTGATTCAAAGACGTTCTGTGCAGCGGGAGTCAACTTCAGATACTGGAAAACCGCCGTATCGTTTGAAGAGATAAAATTGCCGGCAATACCGGGAAAAACGGCAAACAACAAACATAATCCACCTGTTATTCCGACTGACCATAAAAGTGATATGCTGAACCTCTTTTTTTCAATTTTACCCTGAAAAATATTTTTCAATGCCAGCGAGGCCATGAGGGGTATAGTGAAACCAGCAATTATCAGGATGGTGGAAACAGCCCGGAACTTATTGTATCCGGGGAAATAATCCAGGAAAAAATTGGTAAGCGGCATGAAATTCCTTCCCCATGACAATAAAATTGCCAGAATTGTCGCGGCCAGCAACCACCACTTTTCCCTCCCCTCAACAAGAAAAAGCCCAAGGACAAAAAGAAATATCACAATAGCACCTGCGTACACTGATGATGTGTTTGGTTGTTCTCCACGGTAAGCAGTGAATACAGAGGATAATTGGGTTGCGTTATATTTCTGAAGTGTTTTATAAGTTTCTGTCCCCCTTTCAAATTGTATTGAGCTTCCTCCTCCCATATAGTTTGGAATAAGGAGAGTAAGGGTTTCATCGATACCAATGCTCCATCCCGTGACATAATTTTTTTCGAGTCCCGATGTATTCTCTTCCTGGCTCAGGTTTGAGCCTCCTCTTGTTGTGTATTTTGTATAATCAAGGGTAGTATTCAGGTGTGTGAAATTGGTCCCTGCAGCAAGAATCACCGCAACTACGAGAACACCCAGTGATTTAATTAATCCCGGAACCTTCTTCTCTTTTATGGCATATATCAGTTCGGAAATGCCATAAATAATGACTATCAGCAGGGTATAGTAGGTGATTTGCAGATGATTGGCTATCAGCTCAAAAGCGAGACAGATGCCGGCGAGTGCAGCTCCGGCAAGCCTGTTTTTCCTGATCGCCATGATGATTCCTGCAATCATAGGAGCCATATAGGCAATGGCATATGCCTTTGTATTATGACCTGCTGCTATGAGGATGAAATTATATGAACAGAAAGCAAATGCAATGGCTCCCGGAATCGCGAGCCAGGGATTAACCCCATATACAATAAGCAGTATATAGAAGCCAAGAAGCATCAGGAAAATTGCTGCGACCGGGAATCTGAAGCTTTGCAGTGAATTAAGGAAAGGCTTTATAAGGTTGCCTTTATATTTTACCGATATCTGGTATGCCGGCATTCCTCCAAACATCGAGTTTGTCCATAATGGTTCCTCATGGTACTTTTCACGATGTTCAATGATCTCTTTGGCCGACGCTCTGTAAACATTATTGTCGTTGGTAACCAGCTTTTTACCTTCAAGAACAGGGGAAAAGTAAATAAATGAGAGTGCTGTAAAAATAAGAACAGCAATAAGATAAACTCCGTATTCTGGTATTTTGATATTCTTCATCATATGTCAGTAAAATCAGTATAAAATAAATTAGGGTAAAATTAGTTATTTTTACATATCTTAACCGGACATAAAAAGCTTTTTTATGTCATTGTTTTACAGCAATTTGGTATGAGTTAATATAAATTTAGAGTGAAGAAGATCGCCGTTACAGCTCCCTATTTACAAATTGAGTGGGAGGATTATAAAGATCATTTTACCGGATATGATGTCATTGTGCCAAAGGTCGAGGAACGATTCGAGGAAGATGAGATGATTAAAATTCTGGGCACTGGTGTAGAAGGCATAATATGCGGTGATGACAGGATAACAAAAAGAGTTATCGATTCAACTGATAAACTGAAGCTTATAGTGAAATGGGGAACGGGTATTGATTCGATTGATAAATCTTATGCGGAATCAAAAGGAATAAAAGTGCTCAATACTCCAAATGCCTTTACAA
>CAZKWD010000003.1:0-10999 GCA_964556175.1 uncultured Rikenellaceae bacterium | reverse complement strand
TTCTATGGCAAGAGAGTTAACAGGGGAAATTTACTTGCCTCTTCTGATTTAATTTCGGTTCATTGCGATCTTAATCCAACAAGCTATCATCTTGTTGACAGGTCTCTACTTTCGGCAATGAAAGATGGAGTAATAATAATAAACACTGCCCGCGGCCCGATAATTAAGGAAGCGGATCTCATTGAAGCGCTTAAAAGCAGGAAAGTGAGCTATGCAGGACTTGATGTTTATGAAAATGAACCGTTGCCCTCAGATTCTGTCCTGAGAAATATGGACAATTGCATATTACTGAGCCACAATACAAATACAGGCCATAAAGCCTGGAGAGATGTACATCTGAATTCAATTTCAATGCTTAAATCAAATAGTTAATGGATATGGATAAAAAAGTAATTCTTATTACCGGATGTCTCGGTGGAATAGGGAGCTCACTCGTCGATTTTTTCAAAGAGGAGGGCTGGTTCGTTATTGGGACAGATAAAAGAGAATCATTCTCAAATGCTGATATCAAGATAACCACCGACCTCTATTCTGTTGATGATGCTGTTAATACAATAGAAAAGAAGATATTTGAAGCAGGACTGACAAAGATAGATGCTCTTATAAACAATGCTGCAGTTCAGGTGAAGAAGAAATTCAATGAATTTACGTATGAGGACTGGCACGAAAGTGTAAATGTCAATATTATTTCAGCTTTTATGCTTGTTCAGAAACTGCATAAATATCTTAACGGGGGAAGCGTTGTGAATATCGGGAGTATCCATGCAGCGCAGAGCAAGAAAGATTTCATCGTTTATGCAACAACAAAAGGGGCAATTAAAACCATGACACAGAACCTTTCACTCGAGCTGGCCCCTGATATTATGGTCAATTGTATTGCTCCGGCAGCCATTGATACACCCATGCTTAAAGCCGGCCTTACCAAAGAAGAATATAATCAGCTTAAACAATTTCATCCTGCGGATATGATAGGTGATCCCAGGGAGCTTGCACGCCTCATTAAAACCTTGTGCGAGAGAAATATTTTCCTTACCGGGGCATATATCGAATATGACGGTGGTATTTCCAAGCTTCTGCATGATCCGGGAAGCACACAACTTAAATAGCCGACATGAAAGTAACATGTTTCCTGCCATGCCGGGCAGGCAGCGAAAGAGTGAAAAATAAAAATACCCGGCAATTTACAGGTATCGAAGGAGGCTTGCTGAAGATTAAACTTAACCAACTGGTGAAATGCAGTCTAATTGATATCATTGTACTGAGTACTGATGACCAGAAGGTTATGGACATTGGGGAACAGTATGGGGAAAGGGTTAAAATCGATATCCGCCCTGCTGAACTGACAACCTCGGATACCAGAACAGATGATCTGATAAAATATGCAGCCACTATCATCGAAGGTCCGCACATACTCTGGACCCACGTAACATCACCCTTTACAGGGGAATCAGTGTACACCAGGGCAGTTAATGACTATTTCAGACTTATAAAAACGAATCAATATGATTCTTTGATTTCGGTGACACCTCTCAGGGTACATGTATGGGACAAGCTTGGTCACCCTGTTAATTACAAAAAAGGAGAAACAAAATGGCCAAGATCACAGCAGGTCGATCCCCTGTATGAGATAAACAGCGCGATTTTCATAAACAGCAGGGAGAATTATCTGAAGCTTAAAGACCGTATCGGGCTTAAACCGTTCTTATTTGAGATTGACAGAACTGAGTCGCTTGATATTGATTATGAAGATGATTTTCTTCTCGCCGAATCAATCTTCAGATTCAGACACTCCGTATAATGCCTTTTTGATCTTACCTCCATATTTAACAATAAATGGGTGGTAAAAAACCAGCCGGACAAGATCTTTAAAGCTGAAAAGGGGAATACTGAAATAATACTGTGATAACAGGTAGTTTATACTTGACACAGGTTTTGTTTTAACCGGCAGACAATGAATATTAAGGTACAATTCCAGAGTACTTCCCGAGATATTTTTATTATAAAGAGTTGCAACAGATTCTTTAAGAAAGCTCTTTCCCTTAACCATCATGAGGAATTCCGGGTTAAACCCGAAATCATAATGCATTTGTTCATCATGGGGATTGTAATAAACCACGGGAACTCTTCTGGTAAGACTTTCGTGAATAAGACTGCTGAAACGGGTTATCAACACCCCGGCTTTATCAATCTGTTTGGTCACTTTGTTACCTGACGATCTAAGATGTTTTTTGTATTTACTGAGATCACCAGTATCTCTGGGATGCTGTGAAATAAGATAGGAGATGCCAAGTTCATCCAGTACGGCTGTTACATCATCAAGCCAGTCATACCGCACCTCTTCAAAAATTCCATAAGTGAAATTGCAGTTTATCAGGGCATATTCAGCACTCTTTCCCTTTGCAGAGGAACCTTCATATCTTGGATTACCGGCGAGGAAAAAATGTTTCCGGGGCAAAAGTGTCGCCGACCTTATGCCCTGGATAATTACATCGTCAGCATACTGCATCCTTTTAAATGAATCACCAAAATCAATTAAGGATTCCTGGATGCACACAACGGGGATCTTCAACCGATGACACTGTGAAATTATTCTTATAGCAGCTTTTGTCCAGTCGTTATACAGGACAAAAATATCAGGTCTTGATTCTTTAAGATGCCTGAAAGAATATTTAAGAAAAGGGATCTTCTTTTGTATGAAAAAAGTATCTGCATCTTCTGTTTCCACGGCCGGGACATAATTAATATACCTGTAACCGGTATTTCCGGAAATGATTCTGTATGTGTTACCTGCAAGAGTATCGCTCTGAGAATAGAATGCGACCAGCCGTTCTTTTCGCGGGGCAGAGATCTTATCAATTTCAAAATATATGATATCAGGCTCAGAATCCAACTCGAAGTATTTCCTGAAAACTGATTCTATATGCAGACTGATATTATCCTCATAAGTATTTCGCAGGAATCTGACAATGTGCACAATATCTTCTGACAGAGGGCACCAGATCGTTTTGTCAAAAAATTCACCTTTAGGTTTTCCAGGCGAGTTGAAAAGACATATTCTCATCTTATTCCGAAAAAATTTTGGATAAAATCTTTTTCCATACTTCGTACTGATTGTATTTTCCCTTTATCAGTCTGAGAGCATGTTCAATAAAAGGCTTTTGCATGACGGGGTTCTTCATGTAATAAAGACTCTTGTCGATATATTCTTCAGGTGAAAGGGCCAGTGCAACCTCCTTCTCATCAAAAAAGTCCAGAATACCTTCATTGTCTGTCACTCCAAACCTCCCAAGGGCAAAAACTGTCCAAAACCTGTCCATGATACCCTTCTCGATCTTCCATGATGTTGCATGTATTATCGGGCACAATGCTGCTTTTTTCAATGCTTGTACATGTTCCTCTACAGATACCGGACCTTTTGGTGTTCCGCGGCCTGCAATATAGCTTTTGTCTGCCCTGTCAATAAGTGGTTGAAGATATGTGTCCCATTCCGAAATATTACCCCTGTAACGGGAGCCCCATCGTGATCCAACAAAGGCGAGGTCATAAATGAAACCGTCAGTTACAGGTTCACTTTTCATAATATCCTCATAAAATACTGTCATGGTTCCCCATGGGATCCAGAAGATCCTGTCGGCATATTTGTCAACAATTCTCTTCTTTTCAGGGAAACTCTCTATGTCGGTCCTGGCTCCGAATGCATAAAACCTGTAACCCGACTCGTTTAGCAGGTCGAGTTTTTGATATTGAGGCCAGTGCCATTCCTGAAAAAACTTCATTGGATCTGCGGTCCATTCCCTGTTACGGCTTTCAGCCCCGGTGTCAAAACTGGTGAGCTTTTGTATAATAATACTCTCTTTATGAAGCTTATATCTCTCTATAAGCTCTATAGTGTCTGGACTGTTCCAGCAAATATAAAGTCCGGGCTTGCTGCGGTCTATCTTATTTATATTTAAATGATATGCATTGTAACCAAGCTGCCTGAAGGTCTTCGTAAGATAACTCCAGGGCCAGAAATTGGTATGCCTGCTGCTGAAGAAATATTTCGGAACATATCCTACGAAGTATATATTCATATCAGGAATCATTTAAAGAATGAACGTATTCTGTTAATGACCAATATTTTGATGTCATCAAAATCTTTTGATACTTTAAGAATAACGATAAGAGATCCGAATACAATTGTCATTAATAGACTTCTGACAAAGATATCAAGAATAAAATTGGGAAGTTCAGGAATAAGGAGACTGAATAAGTATGTCAGAACAATAATAATGAGCACAATGATTATTTTAATATCATATGGAAATAACCTGTACTTTATATACAGGAAAATTATTTGAAGCAGATGATATATAAGATTGGAAATCAACGCTGCCAAAGCTGCACCGACAATACCCATGGCCGGGATCAGTATCAGGTTGGTAGCAATTACCATTAATCCGAATGCAAATGTAAAGTAAGTATTGTACCTGTAGCTTTTTGACAAATTAATTATCTGGCTGCAGACTCCTGACATCATCGATGTCAAAGCTGAGAGTCCGAAAAAGAAAATTACATATTTACCGCTAAGGAACTCTGATGGCAGGATATGGAATACATTCCCTATATTAGCCCATATCCCGGCAAAGACAAGTCCTCCAATAATTGTCTGATTCAGACAGCTTTTATAATAAACTGACTTAATCGTATCGATATCTCTGATTTTCCATGCATCGGATATAACTGTTGTAGAGATTCTGCTGATCGACCGCGAGGGAAGCGATACAATACTCCCGAAAAGAAGGGAAATGGAATAAATACCGGCTGCACTAAGGTCTATCATTGAGTTGATCATTATAGTATCAACTCTTTGAATGATTATATTGCTGTAGCCGATAATAATACCAAAAGTGCTGACGCTTATTATCTCCTTCCGTAAATCCTTTTTGATAAAACTTAGTTGAGGAGTTATATAAACCTGCTTCTTAAGGATCAGAGGATAAAAAATAAGAATGCCGGGTAAGCACAATGCAGTTATGTAAAGTAATACAAAATGGTGGAAGCCTGTAAGTCCGGCAATAAATAATATAAGGATGCTCAAAATGACCATCCTTTGAAATACCTCGGTCAGGAATGTTCCGTAGGTGGCATTGAACAACGCGCGGTTATATGAGTCAAAGATGCTGTAAACAAGCAGGAAGAAAGTAAGTAGCGGAACAAGGTAAAGATAACTAACAAAGAGCGGAGACTGTTCAATACTATCTTTTATTATCAATGGTTTAAGCAGAAGAAACAGTAAAATAGACAACAGGTAACCACAAATAGTGACTGCTGTTGTAAGGAAGAAGAAACCATTGTGCTGATTTTGTTCATCCCTGAAGTAGGGGAAAAGCCGAATTACAACGCTTGTGAAACCGAAGCTGGCAAAAACAGCAAAAAGAGTTGAATAACTTGCCAGCAGGCTGAGAAGACCGATCTGTTCGGTGGCAAGAAACCCTGGGAAAAGTAATCCGGCAATAATGAAACCAATTACTGTTCCTATGTACGAATAGGCAGTACCCTTTATCGACTGTCTTTTTATTATTCCCACAATCTCACTAAATTATATAAAGGTACAAATTGAAAGGGATTCATACAAGGTCATCAGACCATGTATTCAAGTGTCTGTATTTCCCCTGGTATTGAGGATCGGATCTCTTAACTTTCTTATAAAGGTTTATAAGGCGGTGAATTAATTTCAGCGGTCTGAATGGTTTCAGCACATGGGTTACAGTTATTGCTTCCGGTGCACAATCTGCATACCTCGAAGAATGTATCAGGTGGTCATTATAGAAGAGGTTTTTTGGCTCAAAGTTCTTTATTCTTCTCACAGGCAGGGTATTAAAAGTGTCATGAACAAGGACGTTTATTCCGTTCCACCATCCTTCGGCTGCCTCTTTTTTCCCCTCCTCCGGCATATTCATAGGATGAGCGCAGGTATATCGTTCAATTACAAGTTTAAAGGACGGGAAGAGAGTCATAAAATCATCATTTGCCTGCCTCACATGCCTGTAATTACTGTCATCAATCACTATTACCGCATTTTCACTGAGATATGGTCTTGCAAGCATGAGACACATCAACTGGCTTCGGTAATCATGAGGACCATCAATGAAGAAAAGACCTATTTTTCTGTTGCCGGTGTGTTCGGGCAGGTTTTTCAATGCTGCCTCCACATCACAGTTTATGAGACCTGCATTCCCGATTCGTAGCCTTTTAAGGTGCTCATTAATAAGATTAAGATTATTGTTCTCCGGATCGAACTGTGAAAAATTATCAATGCCGTATACTTTACCTTCAAAAACCTTTGAAACAGATATTAACGACAATCCCTTGAAAACTCCTACCTCAAGATAGATTTCCTCCTGTGTGTCAAGACATTTTACAAGATTCTGAAGAAGAGCTATTATCTTCTTCCCTGAAAATCCTGACAGCAGGGGATCTTCAAACAGACACACCAGTTCATCGGGCGATTCCAGAAAGCGTTTTACCTTATTTAAGTCCATCAAATTGATTTTTCTTTTAATACTTCCGGATTATTTCCTCAAAGTTGCTTTCGGCAAACAAACCGGAAAGTCTTGAACCCGGGCTGCAAAGGATTATATTGACTTTTCCCCTTTTCATTTTTTTTGCAATAAATTCCCAGCCTCTATAATGATTCACAGCCTGCGGCTTGCTATATTCGGTTCCTTTGCCAAAATAATCAGGCCGGAAATGATTCGGATCATCGTCTCCTGAAGATTTAAATACAATGCGCCTTCCTGCCTTGTTGTCAGGATTATATTCAACCTCAACATTCTTTATATTCGATTCGACATAGTTGCAATCCGTTCCAAGGATAACGAAGTTCTTATAACCCAGAATCTTAAGAACAGGTACGGAAGTTGCTCCTACATTAGCAATAAGACTGAGCCTGTCAAAATCTTTCCCCCATATTCTCCTGTTGAGAACCCTGGAATTCCTTAAGTTCAGGTAAATGATCTTATCATTACTTCCAAAATATGATCTGGTCCAGAGTGGAAGGAAAAACCCCTCAATAGGTGAATTCTCTATCAACTCCCTGACTTTTTCCTTAATATTTTGAAGAACCACCACGTCAACAGCCATATAATATTTCGGGAAAAATCCCCAGTCATCATAGGCAATATATGCCCTGTTGAATGAGATAGTGTCCTTGTCTTTCAGTTTATGGATATCTATTTTGTTCAGGCTTGGACCATTCCCGATAATATAGATTGTATCGCTTTTCATCCCTGTAACAGGTTATAAATCCCGAACGGTTCGTGAAAAAAGTCCCTTACTTACCCAGTAACGGAAATTGAATATCATGATTCCCTTTCTGAACCTGAAGATTACAAAATAGAAAAGTGAAATTGCAAATGAGGCAATCCATTTAAAGATTTCAGTAATATAAGCTTTTATAAGTCCGTATTTACCCTCAATTTGTGCATGTACCTTTTTGCTTTTTCCTGTTCCGTATGCCTGGTTTCTAATATAATCAACAGTTGTCCGCTCTGTAGGAACAAGGTGATATACAATAGCTTCTGCATTATACCAGAGCTTAACTCCGCAATTCTTCAATCTGTAAAAAAGTTCCTTCTCTTCTCCTCCGGTGAGAACGGTCCCTTTACGTCCAAGGCGTGTATCAAAAGGTTTGTGGGTATCAAAAAGTGATCGGCGAAATGTCATATTTGATCCCCTGAAGAAATTGTTTTTAAAAGGCCTGTTTGAGTTACCGTAATTGAAATATCCAAGAAGGGGAGAGAGAAAATCATTGTACCAGACAGGTTTCTTACCTGTAAATTTCAGCAATATCTTGCCTCCGGCAGCTCCGACATCCGGATGAGTATCAAAGAAAAGAATAGTTTTTTCCAGAAAATCATCTGCAGGGAGAGCATCGTCATCGATGAATGTTACCAGTTCGGAATCTACTTCCAAAATGCCCCTGTTCCTGCAGAAAGATAATCCCTGGTTTGTTTCGGTAAAATAACGGACATTGATTCCATTATTCTTAATGCATTCCAGGGCCAGCGATTCAGTTTTGTCTGTTGAGTTGTTATTTATAATTATGACCTCAAAATCAGCGGCAGGCAATGTCTGTGACTTAAAAGAATCAAATAAGCCGGGTAGGAACTGCTCCCTGTTAAAAGTCGATATAATTGCAGAAATCTTCAAGAATATGGAATATTAAATCTTTTTTAAGGCTTCTGTAACTGATACCAGGTCTTTAATAATATTCCTGAGCTGACTTATAGTAACCCTCTCCTGTTTCATAGAGTCACGATACCGGATTGTGACCGTTTTGTCCTGAAGTGTCTGATGATCAATAGTAATGCAATATGGAGTTCCAATAGCATCCTGCCGTCTGTATCTTCTGCCTATGGAATCCTTATCATCGTACTGGCAGTTGAAATCGAATTTCAGGTCATCAATGATCTTTTCAGCAATATCAGGTAGTCCGTCTTTTCTTACGAGAGGCATTACTGCAAGTTTGACAGGAGCAAGGAAAGCCGGGAGTCTCAGCACTACCCGCATATCTGTGGTTCCGTCATCTTTTTTGAGTTCCTCTTCAAGATATGCTCCTGAGATAACATGCAGGAAGGTCCTGTCAACACCTATAGATGTCTCAATAACGTATGGTATATATGATTCTCCTTTCTCCGGATCAAAATACTGCAGTTTTTTACCACTGTACTTCTGGTGTTGTTTCAGGTCGAAATCAGTACGTGAATGAATACCCTCCACCTCCTTGAAGCCAAAGGGGAATTTGAATTCTATATCAGTAGCCGCATTTGCATAATGGGCAAGTTTTGTATGATCGTGAAAGCGGTAATTCTCATCCCCAAAACCAAAAGCAGTGAACCATCTCATCCTTACATCTTTCCAGTATTTGAACCATTCGAGCTCTGTGCCTGGCTTTACGAAGAACTGCATCTCCATCTGCTCAAATTCTCTCATCCTGAAGATAAACTGACGGGCAACGATCTCATTACGGAAGGCTTTGCCAATCTGTGCAATGCCAAAGGGGATCTTCATCCTGCCTGTTTTCTGTACATTAAGGAAATTGACAAAAATACCCTGGGCTGTTTCGGGACGCAGGTAGACCTTGCTTGCCCCTTCGAGTGTTGAACCCATTTCTGTGGCAAACATCAGGTTAAACTGCCTGACATTCGTCCAGTTACGGGTGCCTGATATGGGACATACAATCTCATTGTCAATGATTATCTGCCTCAGCCCGGCCAGGTCATTATCATTCATTGCCCTGGTATAGCGGTCGTCTATTTCATCGATCTTTGACTGGTTTGCCATTACCCGCGGATTCGTTTCCCTGAATTTTTTCTCATCAAAGGCATCTCCAAATCTCTGCCTGGCTTTTTTTATTTCTTTGTTTATCTTTTCTTCAATCTTTGCCATATGCTCTTCGATCAGCATATCAGCACGATACCTTTTTTTGGAGTCTTTATTATCTATCAGGGGATCGTTGAATGCATCAACATGTCCCGAAGCTTTCCAGATTGTGGGATGCATGAAGATCGCAGAATCAATACCAACAATATTTTCATTTAGCAGGACCATACTGTCCCACCAGTATTTTTTAATGTTATTCTTCAGCTCAACTCCGTATTGCCCATAGTCATATACCGCACTTAAACCGTCATATATCTCGCTTGAGGGGAACACATACCCGTATTCCTTACAATGTGCGATCAATTTCTTAAATACATCTTCCTGGGCCATAATTACTTTTGTTATTAAGATACGGAAGGCAAAAGTAAATCAAAAAGTTTGGTTTTACAATTGAGGAAGATGTTTGCTGTGATCTGCACGGATATTCAAAACACAAATTCTATTTGTATCTTTACCCCTTTTACAGGGAGTAGCACGATGAAGAAAAGAACCGATTTTCTTGTTCTTGGTTCAGGGATAGCAGGGCTGACATTTGCCCTTAAGGCTTCAAAATTTGGGAAGGTATCAGTTGTGACAAAGGCAAATCTTGATGACACAAATACAAGTTATGCCCAGGGTGGAATTGCAGCTGTCTTCAGCGACCCTGACAACTTTAAAAAACATATTCACGATACAATCATTGCCGGCGATGGATGCTGCGATGAAGAGGTGGTGAAGATGGTGGTAACAGAGGCTCCGGACAGGATAAATGAACTGATTGACCTTGGTGTACCCTTCGATAAGAAATCTGACGGCACATACGATCTTGCAAGAGAGGGCGGCCATTCAGAACACAGGATACTGCATCATAAGGATAAAACAGGCGAGGCTATCCAGGAAACACTTATGGACAGAATAAAAGAGGATCCGAACATCGATATTTATGAACAGCATTTTGCCATTGAACTTCTTACCCAGCATCACCTCGGGGAAGTTGTAAAGCGCAATTATCCTGAAATTAAATGTTTTGGCGCGTATGTTGCTGACCTTGTGAACCAGAAGGTCATAGCCTTTTTTTCAAAAATTACAGTTGTGGCAACAGGCGGAATAGGCAATGTCTATCTTACAACAACAAACCCGGAAATTGCCACAGGAGATGGTATTGCAATGGTATACAGGGCAAAGGGAACAATTGAGAATATGGAGTTTGTTCAATTTCATCCGACCTCTCTGTATGATCCCAATACCAGGCCCTCTTTCCTGATAACGGAAGCTCTGAGAGGATTCGGTGCTGTTCTGAAAAACATTCAGGGCGAAAGGTTCATGAACAGATACGATAGCAGGGGGTCTCTAGCGCCCAGGGACATAGTTGCCCGGGCTATCGATAATGAAATGAAAATATGGGGTGATGATCATGTATGGCTCGATTGTACGCATCTTAATGCGGATGATCTTAAGGATCATTTTCCGAATGTTTATGAACACTGTCTTGCGAGAGGTATCGACATTACCAGAGATATGATTCCCGTGGTACCTGTAAAGCACTATCCCTGCGGAGGCATTAAAGTGGATATGGATGGAAGGTGCAATATTG
>CAZKWD010000002.1:15789-19662 GCA_964556175.1 uncultured Rikenellaceae bacterium | reverse complement strand
GTCAAAGAACTATAAATATTTTTATAACCCACTTGTAATGTCATTTGGCATTAACAAAGGGGGGCTAATAACTGAAATTCAATGAGGAAATATCTGGATATATATGAATTACCTCTAACTCAAAGCCTGTCCCTATTACAGGTTGGGATAGGCCGGTGATAATGCAATGAAAATCTTCCTTTTATTATGACATTTCATAAAATTAATCATATCTTTGCACACTATTTTTTCAATATAATGTCTAACTTATTAATTATTAGTTCGTTTAAAAACAATTATGACTGAAAACAAGAAAAAGACAACCAAAAAGGATGTTGATGGAAAAGATGAAATTACAGGCAAACCTGTAAAAAAAGCAAAGGTAAAAGAAACGAAGGAAAAACTTATTGAGCAGGCTCTTGAGGAAGAAATATTGCCTGAAGAAGAGGGAGTTACAGCTAAAACAGAAACTCCGGAGAAAGTTAAAGAAACCGTTGAAGCCGAAAAAAAGGAAGAACCTGAAACAGAATCGGAAACTGAACAAGAAACTGAGCAAGAAACTGAGCAAGAAACACCCGAACCAATTGACAGTGAGGTTATTGATGTTTCAGATGAGGTAAAGAAAGAGAAGAAACCCCGGAAAACCAAAGCGGTCAGGGAAGATGAATTAAAGACTAAAACAGAAGAGAGTCTGTCACCTGAAGATTTTGACTGGGATAGTTTTGAGAGCGAAGAACAAAAAACATCCCCCCGTTACAAGGAATACGAAGCTATGTACGATGAGACCCTGTCAGCTGTTGCAGTGGATGAGGTTGTAAAAGGTACAGTGATACAGATGACTCCCCGCGAAGTTGTGATCAACATTGGTTATAAGTCGGAAGGTGTGGTGAGCCTTAATGAATTCCGCTATGATCCGGACCTTAAGGTGGGAGATATAGTAGAAGTATATGTTGAAAGCCAGGAAGATAAAAAAGGCCAGCTTCTTCTGTCACATAAAAAAGCACGTGCAATAAATTCATGGAAAAGGGTCAATACATCACTTGAAAAGGATGAAATAATAACCGGTTATATCAAATGCAGAACAAAAGGCGGAATGATAGTCGATGTCTTCGGTATAGAGGCATTCCTCCCGGGTTCCCAGATTGATGTAAAGCCAATTCGCGACTATGATGTTTTTGTCGGTAAAACAATGGAATTCAAAGTGGTGAAGATAAACCAGGAATTCAGGAACGTGGTCGTTTCACATAAAGCTCTTATTGAAGCTGAACTTGAACAGCAGAAGAAAGAGATAATTGCCAAACTGGAAAAAGGACAGGTTCTTGAGGGGACCGTTAAGAATATTACTTCATATGGTGTGTTCATCGACCTCGGTGGTGTTGACGGACTTATCCATATCACAGATCTTTCATGGGGAAGAGTCAATCATCCGGAAGAGATAGTTCAGCTTGACCAGAAGCTTAATGTTGTTATACTTGATTTTGATGATGATAAGAAAAGGATCGCTCTTGGACTGAAACAGCTGACTCCTCATCCATGGGATTCCGTTGATCCTGATCTTAAAATAGGTGACAAGGTTAAAGGTAAAGTTGTCGTGATGGCCGATTATGGAGCATTTGTTGAAATTGCTCCCGGCGTAGAGGGCCTTATCCACGTTTCTGAGATGTCATGGTCACAGCACCTGCGCAGTGCCCAGGAATTTATGAAGGTGGGCGATGAGGTTGAGGCAGTTATACTGACACTCGACAGGACCGAGAGAAAAATGTCTCTGGGAATAAAGCAGCTGAAACCGGATCCATGGCAGAATATTGATAAGAAATATACAGTCGATTCCCAGCATACAGCTAAAGTAAGGAACTTCACAAACTTCGGCGTATTCGTGGAAATAGAGGAGGGCGTCGATGGTCTCATACATATTTCAGATCTTTCATGGACCAAAAAAATCAAACATCCTGCTGAATTCACGGCAATAGATGCCGAAATAGAAGTGATTGTACTTGAGATAGATAAAGAAAACAGGCGATTAAGTCTCGGACATAAACAGCTGGAAGAAAATCCATGGGATGTATTTGAAAAGATCTTTACTGTTGATTCCGTACATGAAGGCACCGTTATGGAAGTATTCGACAAAGGTGCTGTTATTGCCCTTCCTTACGGAGTAGAAGGCTTTGCTACACCAAAACACCTGGTTAAGGAAGATGGTTTGCTCGTGAAAGTTGATGAGAAGCTGATGTTTAAGGTTATTGAATTCAACAAATCAGCAAAAAAAATCATAGTTTCACATAGCAGAATCTATGAAGATGAAAAGAAATCAGCTGACGCACCGAAAAAGAAAACAGAAGCTGAAAAAACGAGGAAACCGGCAAAGAAAACCAAGCCAGGTGCTGAGAAAACTACTCTGGGCGATATAACTCAGCTGGCTGCATTAAAAGAAGAAATGGAAGAAAAACAGAATAAAGCTTCCAAGAAATAGAAATATTTGTTAAATTTAGGCTATCAAATTTTAAAATTATGGATTTCAATATTGAGAGCCGGAATAATAGCACACTTATCCAGATAGAGTCGGAAAAGCTAGACACACATATAGCTCCTGCACTCAAATCCGAACTTGTGCTTGTTTCAGGAAAGGGTGAAAAAAATATCATCCTTGATCTTGAGAAATGTCAATACTGCGACTCCTCAGGCTTGAGCGCTATCCTTGTAGCAAACAGGCTGTGTAAAAATGCAGGTGGTACATTCGTTCTTTGCGGCCTTAATGAAGCCGTGGAAAGGCTTATTACCATCTCACAGCTCGATACAGTCCTGACAATCACAGGAACAGTGGAGGATGCTGAAAAAATGATATCCTGAAGTGATAAGCGTTGCAGAACATCGATGAAATTAACTATACTTGGCAGTAGTTCTGCATTGCCAACATCAGAAAGATTTCCAGCCGCTCATGTGCTAAATGCGCATGAGCGGTTGTACTTAATAGATTGCGGTGAAGGTACACAAATGCAACTCCGCAAAAACAGGATAAGATTCGGGAAAATCAATCATATCTTCATAAGTCATCTTCATGGCGACCATGTTTTCGGACTTTATGGGCTCTTATCCACCTTCAGCCTTATGGGAAGGAAAAATCCACTCCACCTCTATGCTCCCGGAAACTATTGGAATATACTTAATTCACACCTTGCTGATTTTGATATTCATCTGAATTTTGAAATTAACTTTATTGCACTTAAAGGAAAAGACCCTCTTTTGATATTCGATGACAAGTATCTGACGGTAACATCATTTCCCCTGGAACACAGGGTTCCGACATTCGGATTTATTTTCAGGGAAAAGCCTTACGAAAGGAATATAATAAAAGAGTGTGTCGAGAAATATAAAATTCCAGTGGTGAGGATACCTGCTATTAAGAAGGGAGCAGATTTTATCAACTCCGAAGGTGAAGTGATAAAAAATGAGGAGATAACTCATGCAGGACCGGAGCCACTCTCATATGCATATTGCAGCGATACAAAATACTTTAAACGTCTTGTCTCCTTTGTCAGGGGAGTTGATGTTTTATATCATGAGGCAACCTTTGATCAAAGTATGACTGAAATGGCTGCCATAACCGGCCACTCAACAACGCATGATGCTGCAAGAACCGCTTCCCTGTCAGGAGCGGGAGCATTGATCATAGGCCATTTCTCGTCAAGATACAAGGATATAAATCCCCTCGTTGATGAGGCAAGATCAATATTTGCAAATACATATCCAGCTATCGACGGAAAAACCTATGAGATCAGTAAAAATTTAAGTCTGTAAATAAAGAATTTCTATATTTGAGCTCGTTACAAAATAAAACCCTGAAGGTTTGAAGGAGAAAATATTAATACTGGATTTCGGATCACAATATACTCAGCT
>CAZKWD010000002.1:0-15689 GCA_964556175.1 uncultured Rikenellaceae bacterium | reverse complement strand
AAGGTTTGAAGGAGAAAATATTAATACTGGATTTCGGATCACAATATACTCAGCTTATTGCCAGACGAATAAGAGAGTTGAATGTGTATTGCGAGATCTATCCTTTTAATAACTTCCCTGAACCTGATGAATCTGTCAGAGGGGTAATTCTCTCAGGAAGCCCGGCCTCAGTGAGTGATAAAAATGCTCCTGTGCCTGACCTGGGAAAAATAAAGGGATACCTTCCACTGCTGGGAGTCTGCTATGGAGCTCAATATCTTGTCCAGGGCTACGGTGGCGAGGTATTGCCCTCAAGGAGCCGCGAATACGGCAGGGCAAATCTTGTTAGTATTGATTCATCAGATCCCCTGTTTAAAAATGTTACACCGGGATCACAGGTATGGATGTCGCACGGCGATACCATAACTTTACTTCCTGATAATTATGAGATAACCGGATCAACTACCGATGTAAAAGCAGGGGCATACCATATCAGAGGGGAAGATACCTGGGGCATACAATTCCATCCTGAAGTGTGGCATACAACAGAAGGGAATAAAATACTTGCGAACTTTGTCACCCTGATCTGCGGCTGTTCTCAAGACTGGACACCTGTTTCATTTGCAGAATCATCGGTTGCAAACCTGAAAAAACAACTTGGAGATGACAAGGTCATACTGGGCATTTCGGGAGGTGTCGATTCTTCTGTGGCTGCTTCCCTTATAAATAAAGCGGTAGGTAAGAATCTTACATGTATATTTGTTGACAATGGGCTGCTCCGTAAAAATGAATTCGAAAGAGTGCTGGAATCCTATCATGGACTCGAACTCAATATTGTGGGTGTTAATGCTTCCGACAGGTTCCTGGATGCACTTGAAGGGGTGAGCGACCCGGAAATAAAGAGGAAAATAATAGGCAAAGCGTTCATTGAAGTTTTTGAGGAAGAAGCACATAAGGTAAAGAATGTGAAATGGCTTGCCCAGGGAACAATTTACCCGGATGTGATTGAATCAATATCAGTGAACGGCCCGTCAGCAAAAATAAAATCACATCATAATGTGGGAGGACTACCGGAAAAAATGCACCTGGAGGTGGTTGAGCCACTCAAATTGCTTTTTAAGGATGAAGTCAAGAAGCTGGGCTATGCCCTGGGTCTGCCTGAATTTATCCTGAAGAGACATCCCTTTCCGGGACCGGGTCTGGCAGTACGCCTGCTCGGAAAAATATCACAGGAAAAACTTAATATCCTGAAAGAGGCGGATGAAATATTCATAACAGGATTAATAAAAGAGGGACTTTACGACTCTGTGTGGCAGGCAGGAGCCATCCTTCTGCCTGTTCAGTCTGTCGGCGTAATGGGTGATGAAAGAACATATGAGAATGCCATTGTCCTGAGGGCTGTAAGCTCAACTGATGGAATGACAGCCGACTGGTCACCTCTGCCACATGACTTCCTGGCAGCTATATCGGGCGAAATAATAAATAAGGTCAAAGGCATAAACAGGGTAGTTTATGATATAAGCTCTAAACCTCCTTCAACAATAGAATGGGAATAGAAATATAAACAGTATGTTAGTTAAAAGTTAAAAGTTCAAGGTAAAAAGTATAATGGACTTGATATTGAAGAAGAAATAACAAAAGGGCATATAAATTGTTAAATAAATATTTAAAGCAAAATAATTACTATAGATGAAAATCATAAAAACGGGAATAATAACTACGGTAGTATTGGTACTGCTTTCACAGGTTTCTTTCTCTCAGGTTCTGAATGAGGGGACTTTTAAAATAGGAAGAACTTTAAGCCTTATTGATGCTTTTTATGTTGACACTGCAAATATCGATAAACTGACTGAAACAGCGATAATAGACATATTAAGGAGCCTTGATCCTCATTCAACCTATATTTCCGCAAAGGATGTAAAGGACATGAATGAACCGCTGCAGGGTAATTTTGAAGGTATTGGAATTCAGTTTAACCTTCTTAAGGATACTATTATAGTCATTGAACCTATCGCAGGAGGGCCTTCCGAAAAGGTTGGATTACGTGCAGGAGACAGGATAATAAATA
Source organism: uncultured Rikenellaceae bacterium (assembly GCA_964556175.1). Taxonomy (GTDB): domain Bacteria; phylum Bacteroidota; class Bacteroidia; order Bacteroidales; family VadinHA17; genus LD21. Next base: position 13,642 of record CAZKWD010000002.1, on the reverse strand, counting down.
TTGACGGAGAGAAAGTTACAGGGATAGGTATTTCCACCAACGGTGTGAGAAGCAGGTTGCTGGGAACAAAGGGCACAAAGGTTAACATTAACATCTTCAGAAAAGGAGAAAAGGATATCCTCGACTTTATAATCATACGGGATAAAATACCAATAAACAGTCTTGATGCAGCCTATATGCTTGATAAAGAGACCGGTTATGTAAAACTCAATAAATTTGCCTTAACTACAGGACGTGAATTTGAGAATGCGCTGGATACTCTTATGGGAAGCGATATGAAAAATATTGTTATTGACCTTCGTGGTAATGGGGGAGGAGTAATGACTGCAGCTACTGAACTTGCCAACTATTTCTTTTCAAATAAGAATCTGCTGGTATATATTAAAGGAAGAAAGAAACCAAGAGAAGATTATAGATCCTCCGGGACAGGGCCTCTTGCACTGTCCAGAGTGGTTGTCCTTACCGATGAGGGTTCAGCATCCGCAAGCGAAATATTTGCCGGTGCTCTTCAGGACTGGGACAGAGGTGTGATTATTGGAAGACGTACCTTCGGGAAAGGACTGGTACAGAATGGTTATTATCTTACCGACGGTTCAATGATCAGGCTTTCAGTAGCACGCTACTACACACCAACAGGTCGATTGATACAGAGGCCATACGACGAGGGTTATGAAAAATATGTTTCTGATTTTTATGAGAGATACGCAGGCGGAGAGATGATATCGGCCGACAGCGTCCATTTTCCGGATTCACTGAAGTTCAAAACTCTGATCAACAAGCGAACAGTTTATGGCGGAGGCGGTATAATGCCGGATATCTTTGTTCCGGCCGACACGACAAATTATTCCGATTATTACAGGGCACTGGTCAGGAAAGGGATACTCAATTCATTTATCCTTGAATATGCTGACAAAAACAGGAAGATTATAAATTCTGAGTTTAAAACCTTTGATGATTTTAAAGATCGCTTTGAATTCTCTGAAGATGAATTAAAGGATTTCATTGCGCAAGGAGAGAAGGCAGGTGTGAAATATGATGAAGCTCAGTATAAAACATCAGAAAAAGAGATCCTTATGGTACTAAAAGCACTGGTGGCAAATAATATATGGCAGACAAATGAATATTATCGTATTATCAACGAAGATGATAAGGTAATTAAGAAAGCCCTGGAGGTAATTTCAGATAAGGATAATTATAACAGGATACTGGGATACATTTAGTGCCTGGTTACAGGCAATGGTCTGTTTTCATCCGGTTCTGCCGGCATTATAGAAAAACTCATAGTCGTAGTTGATATCACCTTCAACTTCACTTTCAGTATATGACCAGACCAAAATATCTTCATCAATGGTTATGTCCCATGTAAATGTTCCATTTGAGAAATTCAATGTAAGTGTACTGCCGCTAAGCGTCCAGGTAAAGTTCCCTGACATTTGATTATCATTGTACATTATTCCAACTCCCTCTTCAGCAAACTGGATGGCCGTCTCACCAGCCTCAAGGTATATAGTGACTTCAGACTTCCTCACATTATTCTGATAGATTATGTATTTATATGATGTAACTTCCCATTTACCAATGATCGCCTCACCAAGAGGCAGCTCTTTTTTGCACGATGTAACCAGGGAAGTAAAGGACAGTATTACTGCAATCAGGATACCAATATGTCTTTTCATTCTATTTAAGGTTAATTTCCGGAAAGTTAGTTTTTTATGATGATATAATAAAACGTAATGATTTTACTTATCGTAAACAGTCAAAAAATATAAAAAGGTTTACCAATTGAAATGTTAAATACTAATTTTGAAAGTTTTCATTTGTTAATTAATTAGCAATGAAGTTTATTGCAAAAACATTGTATGGTTTGGAGGAGGTTCTTGCAGCGGAACTTCGTGAACTTGGTGTATCCGGGGTAAAACCTGTAAACCGGGCAGTGTCATTTTCGGGTAGCAGGGAGACTATGTACAGAGTTAATTACTGTGCAAGAACAGCTCTATCGGTATTGTTACATATATCAGGTTTCAGAATAAGGTCGAAAGAGGATATTTACCGGAAGGCATCAGAGATAGCCTGGTCAGATATCATGGATGCTGACGGTACCTTTTCTGTTGTATCTGTTGTCAATTCAAAGATTTTTGAACATACAGGTTATCCGGGATTGGTTGTGAAGGATGCAATAGTTGATTATTTCCGCAAACGTACAGGCAGGAGGCCTTCGGTTAATACAGATAATCCCGGTGTTATAGTAAATCTTCATATAAGCAATGATAATGCAGATATTTCACTTGATTCATCAGGAGCACCCTTATTTAAGCGCGGTTACAGGACCACGCCGGCTGCTGCCCCTCTTAATGAGGTACTTGCTGCCGGGATCATTATGCTTTCGGGATGGAATGTGTCAGCTTCCCTTACAGATCCGATGTGCGGATCAGGTACATTACCCATAGAAGCGGGATTAATTGCATGCCGTATACCTCCGGGAAAATTCAGAAACTCTTTTGGGTTTACCAGATGGAACGACTTTGATGAGAAAGTGTTTGCCAGGATCAAAAAAGAAGCGGATAACCTTATTTGTGAGTCTCCTGTACGGATTTCAGCAAGTGATATTTCGGAACAGGCTGTCAGGCAGACTATTATTAATGCCGGAAATGCAGGATTGTCAGAGACAATAACTGTTGAAGTGTCAGATTTTAAGGATGTTAAGCCAATTGATGACAAGGGATATCTGTTTATGAATCCTCCATATGGACAGAGGCTGAAAACTGAAGAACCGGACATGCTTTACAGTATGATTGGAAGTACACTTAAGCACAACTTTCCAGGTCACAGGGCATGGATAATAACATCAGGGAAAGAATACCTCGATAAAATAGGACTCAAGCCTAAATCAAAGCATACTCTTTATAATGGTCCGCTAAGATGTATTCTTGCCGAATATGAGATGTATCAGGGTACTAGGAAGCGGTAGTAAGGGGTGAAATCGATAAAAAAATGCTGTTTATCACAACAATTATATACTTTTATCAAAAAAACAGGCATATATTGTTAAATTCAAGTGGACAAGTTATAATTTGGTAACTTCATATTTTTATTATATTTGTTATCGAAAAAAAAGACTTTATCCATAAAAGAAGCTTAAATGAGCTTTGATATTGAGAATTACGTAAAGGACCATGCCAAAAATAACGTTATCCTTTTTTATAAGGGTAATGTTGATTCAGATGTTATCAATCATGTTCTTGATACGGTTGAAGACAAAATGGCAGAAGTGAATGAGCAGTCAAAGCTTAGGAAAAAGGTCTATAATGTCCTTGTAGAAAGTCTTCAGAATCTTTACCATCATGTTGACAAAGTGCCGGACGATTTTGAGGATCAGGCCTCAAAGAAGTATGGTCTGCTTGTTGTTCAGAAAGTTGATAGTGGTTATAAAATAATTACCGGGAACTTTGTTCATGCTGATAATATTGAAAAACTTGAAGAAAAAATAAAGAGGATAAACAGATCATCGCATGAGGAGATAAAGGAACTCTATAAATTCATCCTGAATCATCAGAGGATCTCCGCGAAGGGCGGGGGAGGGCTTGGTCTTGTTGATATCGCAAGGAAAACAGGCAATAAACTTGAATATACTTTTAAGGAATATAACGACAAATACTCATTTTTTTATCTGAATATTTTAGTAAATGAAGAAATATAAATTAGAACAATCAATAAAATAAATAAACTTAAAAACTTAATAAAATGGAACCGATCATTATTGAAGGAACACCGAAAACCCCAACAGTTAAATTTGATTCATCTGAAGGCGTATTTGAGATCAAAGGACGTTCGATCCCCGAAAACTCAGTCGAATTTTACAAACCACTTGTAGACTGGCTCGACAGTTATAAAGAATCGCCTCTTGAAAAAACTGTCGTGAATATCAGACTGGAGTATTTCAACACCAGCTCCTCTAAATGCATACTTGATGTATTTAAAAAGCTGGAGGCGATACATAAAGCTAAAAATGAAGTGGAAGTAAACTGGTATTACGAGGAGGACGACGAAGACATGCTGGAAGCCGGTGAGGATTATGAATCTATCATCAGAGTACCCTTCAAGATGATAGAAATAGTAGAATAATTTATATTATTATGAGTTAATAATTATCAGATCGGTTTTTCCAAAAACTAAAGGGGGGCTTTTGCGGAAGCCCCCCTTTATTATTCTGATCCTTTGAGTTTCTTTCCCATAACCACCTCTCCTGAATCAAGAAATCTCTTCAGAAGCCTGAAGGAGAGTATAAAATAAAAAATAATTGTTATAATCCATAGTACAATCACATTGACAACAAATGTGTCTAATTCCAGACCAAATACCTTTTTTTCAGGGGCATAAAAATGGGCCTTGATAAAATTATGTTTCGTATCCATATATATAGGATCCATCTTTTGAATTATCTCTCCTTTAAAATCAACGACCTTTTGAGTCTCATTCTTGTTGGTAACAAACTCTTCAAGAGATTCATTGGTGTACATATCCCTGAGCTTAAGGAATCCTTCGCTGTCTTCCGCCTGCAGATTCGTTAAAATCGCCTGTTTCCGGTCGTTTGCACTATTTGAATAGGCTATGTAGTATTTTCTGATCAGCTCAACATAGTTCAGTGCAGATGTAACTATCTCAGGTGTTACTTTTTCAGGTATGAGAGATTCAGTATATTCAAATTTAAGATCAGGGGTGAGTGCCTGCTCTTTTTTGATTTCATTGTATGATATGAGAAGATTCTGATCAAAATTATCTCTTCTGGTACCCTTTTCAAGGTCGTTCTTTACATTCTCCAGTTTGCCTTTGACCTCATTATACCAGAAATCTTTTTTAAATTTCGCTTTGCTGATGGCTTTGTCATAAATATAAAACTGACGTTCATATTTATTGTCTTTAAATTGTTTTACAGCCAGTGCTTCATAACCCCATCGGGCAGACATTATCTCACCGTAAAAGGGAATTGAGATAGGAGATGAAATATTGGGATTAAGTTTTTCAAACTTGACCATTATACCACTCAGGATGATTTGCGGAATAACCAGGAAGGGAATCCACATGTAAATTGTAGCAACAGCTTTAAAACTGTCGGAAATTATCAAACCCAATATATTGGCTCCGGCCCAGCAGCTAAAAAGAACAATCCAGTATTCGAACCACATACCTCTTACTCCGGTAATGCTGTTGCCTATTATTACAAAGGTCAAAGCCTGAATGGCTGAGATGCCGAGTTGAACAAAAACTTTCGACATCAGGTAACTGTTCCAGCTCAGGTTAAGAAACGCTTCCCTCTTTAAGATCTTCCTGTCTTTTATTATCTCTTCAGCACTCACAGTGAGGCCCATGAATATTGCTATTATTACCGACATGAAAATGTAAACCGGCAGGTTGCTGTTCTCATACAGTGTATAATTTGGATTTGATGCACTTTCATCAAAATATCTTATCAGGAATGAAAGAGCCAGAGCAAGTACCGGTGCTTCCAGGAGCGTTATCAGCATGTATTGTCTGTCGGCTATTTTTGATAGTATATCGCGTTTAGTAAATACAAGCCACTGTTTTAATTTGTTGGGAGTTTTGAAGTTTATCTCCGGGATGGTCGTTCCCGGTTCTATAATCTGCTCCTCTATCTTTTCCGACTTAAAATGGTTGTTCCAGTCAGCAGGTGAAATGCGCCTGGTGTCTGTGGGCTGGCCGCTCTCAGTGAATACCCTGGTTTCGACAATATTAAATATCTGTTCCGGATTCACATTACCGCAAACATAACATTCACTTTCGGCATAATTAGCCTGTTCAATTTTCCTCTTAAAGTACTCGATCGACTCAATCGGGTTGCCATTGTAAATCAGATAACCGCCTGTGTCAAGAATAATCAGCTTATCAAACATCTTGAATATATCAGATGACGGCTGATGTATCACAATAAAAAGAAGCTTTCCTTTGCGTGCAAGTTCCTTGAGGAGGTCAAGGATATTTTCAGAGTCGCGTGATGAAAGACCCGATGTGGGTTCATCAAGGAACATTATTGCAGGCTCCCGTATCAGTTCCAGCGAAATGTTCAGTCTTTTTCTTTGTCCACCGCTTATCTTTTTATTAAGAGGACTTCCAACCTTCATATCGCGTATCTCGAACAGGCCGAGATTTTTTAATGTATTATCAACTCTTGTAACTATCTCATCATCAGTCAGATTATCAAAACAAAGTTTAGCGTTATAGTAAAGATTCTCAAAAACAGTAAGCTCTTCGATTAGAAGATCATCCTGCGATACATAACCAATTAATCCTTTGATCTTATCCCTGTCATTGTGGATACTTACCCCATTTATCAGAACTTCACCATCATAAGGATCATTGATACCGTTAAGTACGCTGAGGAGTGTTGATTTGCCGGCCCCGCTCGCACCCATAATACCAACCATCCTTCCCGATTCCTCCCTGAAGCTCATATGATGGATACCTATCTTGCCGCTCTTAAACCGGTATTCAAGGTTATTTACTTCATAAACAACCCTCGATGCCCTGAACTCCTCTTTCATGAACTGCATCGTGACATCCCAGTAGTAGATCGGTTTTATTTTATATCCTTTAATCGAAGAACCCTGGCTGAAAGGATAGACTTTCTCTTCCTGCAGCAGCTGTCCGTTCATCGATAACTCACCCGATCCTTTGAACCTGGTGAAGTACATTGATACTGAAGGAACAAAAAGAATCCAGACCTGCCCTTTAAGGAGCTCTTTATACACATGTTTTGCTTCCTTCAGGTCTGATCCCTCATTGCCATCTATTAAAAGAATATTATGGTGATCAGAAATATTATCGAATGAATTACGTACAAATCCCTCAATAAAACCATATTCCTCCTCTGAGATATTTAGTCCTTCAGCAAGAGTATTTATAAATCCGAGTTCAAGCTGGCTGATCTCTATACTGCCTGATTTACAGAATTCAAGCGCCTGGATGACAACAACAATTCTCTGTTCCTGGGCTAGCTGTCCCTCTTCGTTGATATCTTTGCATAGTTTCCTTATTCTTATTGCTATTGCGCCTTCACGACGTTCCGCACTGCTTTTTTCAAGTTTTTTCCTGGCTTCCTCAAAAGCTTCATCATATTTTGCCAGATAAACTTTTACAAGCTCCTGGTTCAGCAGACGTTTCAGGAAAGCCTCAACAACGCCTCTCCTTTCAGTGTCATCAGTCTGAGGCTTGGCAATCAGAGCAAAGAGCTGCATCAGGGTTTCAAGGATCTTTTCACTCATGGAAGATCATTTTTTATTTGGTCTTGAAGTTATGAAATTTTTTCTTCGTGCAAATAGTCATTGCTAATGATTTGAAAAAAATATTAACATAAATTTCAATTATTTCACTTTAAAAGCACAGGAATCGGTACAGAAGGATTTTAATATTGCTGCATCGAAAGGTCAGCAGGCTGTTGAATGTGCACACATGCTAAAAGGAATAATGAGTGAGGCTGAAAGCATTACGGACTTTATGTTCGGGAAAATGGGTGTTAACACATTATATTCAATCCGGCACCTTTAATTAAATGATTCCAGACAGGTATCGATATTATCGTAAATCTCGAAGATAGTATCCAGGTGGAGCGTTTTGAACACCTCCATAACAGATGGTTCAGGATTTACAAACTTCAGAACCCCATAATTGTTCCTGGCAGTCTTCATTATTGAAAGAAAACAACCGAACCCCGAACTATCAATATAATTTATGCCTTGCAGGTTAATGACCACTTTTGAGTTAGCATTCTCATATAATTGACTTATTTCCTCCCTGATATCCTCGGTGATCAGTGCATTGATCTTATCAATTTTAAAAGTTATGATATCTGCTTTGTCGCTCTTCTCAATATTTATCATTCAATTCTGATTTAAACTGTTATTGATAAGATTATCAAGCTCTTTAAGTGCCTCATCAGTATCATTTTTGAATCTTGTAACATAAGATTCATAATTTTCTGCCTCAACTCCCTCCTTTGCCTGTAGTTCAAATGTCTTAAGCATCACTGCCAGATCGTTTATTCCCATTATCGCAACAGACGATTTAGCTTTATGGGCCAGCAGGCCAAGGGAATGATAATCCTTTGCAGCCAGAAGAGAGGTCATTTCTTTATAAAATTCTTCAGTCTGTTCCCTGAAAAGGTTCACAATTTCAATGATAATACTATTGTCTCCTCCCGATACCGATTCCAGGTATTCAACATTAATATATTTGTAATCCATTAGTATATAAAATAAAAGACCGGTTTAGGCAGTTTTAGATACAAAACAAATATAACAATATTTTTCTGGTAAGTCGATTATATTGTATTTAGAAAGGTTTTTTAAAAAATGGAAATAAGTGCTACTTTTGGAATTATAAAAATCTGCATTATGAAGTATTTTTTAAATACTCTGGCTTTTATTTTAATTTTCTCCACTTCTATTCTTAATGCACAATATGATATCTCAGTGCGCAAAAAGGATTTCAAAAAAGAGAAGCAGGGTTTCAGGGAGGCTTGGAAGCATGTTAATGCCGGTGATGATTATTATAGTGAAAAAGGTGTATGGTATGGCAGTGCTTACGATGAATATCTTAAAGCAATAGCATACAATGGCAGTAATCCGGAATTGAATTACAAGACAGGTGTAGCCGCACTTTTCTCTGATAACAAGGAAGAGGCAGCTGATTTTTTTCTGAAAGCTATTGAACTTGATTTGGATTTAACTGGTGATATCCACCTTCTTACGGGCAGAGCCATTCAGTATTCGGGACAATACGAAAAGGCAATTGAAAATTATAATTTATACCTTGATTCCGGTATTAAAAAACCAAAGGAGGGTATAGCAGCCGCTAAGAAATATATCGAGGAATGTGCCTCAGCACTGGAAATAATCAAAGATACATTGGGACTTGAAATCAGGAATGCAGGTTCGGAAATCAACTCAAATTCTGATGATTACAGTGCTCTTCTTTCTGCTGACGGTGAAACAATATACTTTGTATCCAGACGCGAAATGCCGGGAGCAAAAGCTAAATATGATGATTCAAAATTTGATGAGAATATTTTCTTTTCAGTAAGAAATAACAATTCATGGACATTCCCCATTAATCCGGGAAAGAAGCTTACTACCGATCTTTGTGAAGCTCCCCTTTACCTGACACCCACGGGTGAGGAATTATATATATATGTCGGTTATGAGAACGGAGGAGATATTAAAGTATCGAAGAGGAAAAGAGGAAAGTGGAAATCACCCTCATCTGTACCTTTTAAGATTAATACCAGGGGGGCGGAGACATCAATTACATTTTCTCCATCGGGCGATGAGGTCTGGTATGTCACTGACAGAGGGAAGAAAGGATTAGGAGGAAAAGACATTTATATGGTTGAAAAGGTTAGTGACCGCAAATGGTCAAAACCGGTGAATGCAGGTCCAATGATTAATACTGTTTATGATGAAGAGTCAATAAGGTTTTCAGAAAATGGAGACACTCTCTGGTTTGCTTCCAGGGGACATACTTCAATGGGCGGATACGATATTTTCTACAGCACGAGGAATCAGGCCGGTGTGTGGGAACAAGCGGTTAACTTCGGGTATCCACTGAATACTCCCTGGGATGAACTGTTCTATCAGCCGGCAGGAGATAATGACAGCTCTTTCTATTTTGTTTCAAACAGAAGCGGAGGCATGGGAGGTCTTGATATTTACAGCGGAAGGATACTTCCGCCCGAGCCGGTTATTCTGCCTGTTGCCCCGCCACAACCTGATACTGTTATCGTAAGGGATACTGTGGTAGTTGTAAAAGAGATTGTTCCTGAACCTGTTATAGAACCGGAACCCCCTGAGGAGGTATTATATCTAACAGGACGTGTATCAGATTCGGAAACAGATGAATCCGTAATGGCAAAGATTGACATTATTGACTATTCCACCGATCTGGTCGCAGGAACAACCGCCAGCTCCGATGTGGATGGCACCTACAGGATAAAACTGCCTGATAAGAAATCATATATAGTTGACTTCAGGGCAAGTGGATTCCTGTCGGAAATGAAACGCGTAAATATACCTGAAACATATTCCGATGTATCATATAATCTTGACGTCACGCTTATTAAGGTAAAAGTCGGCAAAAAGGTAGTTCTTAATAACATCCTGTTTGAAACAGGCAAAGCAGTGCTTTCGGCAAGCTCATACACTGAGCTGGACAGACTGCTTGGTATTCTGGAGGATAATCCGCTGATGCGTATTGAAATATCGGGACATACCGACAATACCGGAAGTTTAGCACTGAATATGAGACTTTCTGAAACAAGAGCCCAGTCAGTGGTGGAATATCTTGTCCAGAAAGGTATTGATCGGGCTCGTCTTGAATATAAGGGTTACGGACCTGATCAGCCAATTGCAGATAATGCCACTGCAGAAGGAAGAAAAGTGAACAGGAGGGTTGAATTTAAAATTCTTGAATTCTGATAATCGTCATTCTCTTTGCTCTTATTCTTTGCATCCTTTGTATTTAACTTTACATACTTTGTAGTTAAATTCTAATGATATTAAAATGAAAAATACTCCATTTACTGAATTCCATATTAAAGCAGGCGCCAGAATGGTACCTTTTGCCGGATATAACATGCCAGTTGAATTTTCCGGGATCAATGACGAACATATTACAATAAGAGAGAAACTTGGTGTCTTTGATGTATCACATATGGGAGAATTCTGGATCACGGGACCGGTTGCAACTGATTACCTTCAGTATATTACTTCAAATGATGTGTCGAGTCTGTTTGACGGAAAGGTACAGTATTCTTGTTTCCCTAATGGGAAGGGAGGTATTGTTGATGACCTGCTTGTATACAGGTTCAATCCTGAAAAATACCTTCTTGTTGTCAATGCTGCAAATATCGAAAAAGACTGGAACTGGTGCCTCAAGCATGCCTCGGAATTTGGTATGGTTCCAGGTAAGGACCTTATAAATGCCTCTGATGAAACAGCACAGTTAGCCATACAGGGCCCTCTTGCACTGAAAGCAATGCAAATGCTTACAGAATACCCGGTTACTGATATGGAATATTATACTTTTAAGGAAATCGAATTTGCCGGCATTAAAAATGTCCTGTTCTCTACAACAGGGTATACCGGGGCCGGAGGATGCGAAATATATGTCGAAAATAAAGATGGTCAAAGATTGTGGAATGCTGTCTTTGAAGCAGGTAAAGAGTTTGGAATCAAACCGATCGGACTTGGAGCAAGGGATACCCTGAGGCTTGAAATGGGATATTGTCTTTACGGAAATGATATAAATGATCAGACATCGCCAATAGAAGCAGGATTGGGCTGGATTACCAAATTCACTGATTCAAAGCACTTTACCGATAAGGAATTTCTTCTGAAACAAAAAAACGAGGGGGTTGACAGGAGGCTGAAGGGATTTGTAATGATTGATCGCGGAATACCGCGACAGCATTATGAAGTTGTTGATGAAAAAGCAAATGTGATAGGAGAGGTTACATCTGGAACCATGTCGCCGATGCTAAAACAGGGTATCGGGATGGCATACCTTGCAAAGGGATTCTGGAAACCCGATACGGAAATATTTATCCGTATCAGAAACAAAGACCTTAAAGCCAAAGTAGTAAACCTTCCATTTTATAAGGTTTGACGGTATGACGGTACTGCGGTACGACGGTGAGGAGTCAATAATATTCTGATACCATAATATCAAAAACCGAAATGACACAAACCCGTTAAAAACAAAAACACTTATGAACAAACGTAAGCTTGAGACTTGTTTTTCACCGGCTTTGTATGAACCTGATCAGCATGCAGATTCAATCGTAGTTGTTATTGACATCCTGCGTGCTACATCAGCAATTTGCACGGCATTTGCCAACGGAGCTGCTTCAATAATTCCTGTAGCTGAAATAGATGAGGCAAGGGAATATAAGAAACAGGGTTATCTTGTAGCGGCTGAACGTGACGGATATGTTCTCGATTTTGCAGATTTTGGCAATTCACCTTTTAACTTCACACGCGAAAAGGTAGAAGGCAGGACAATAGTGTACAGTACTACGAATGGTACAGGCATCATAAAAATGGCAGCATCGGCCAGTGCAATAGTAATTGGTGCTTTTCTGAACATAAGTGCCCTTACCAAATGGGTGATAAACCAGGAAAAAGATGTCGTTCTGTTCTGTGCAGGATGGAAGAACAGGTTTAACCTTGAAGATACTATTTGTGCCGGCGCTATGGCTGAAAGACTAATGGACAGCAGCCTGTACCATACCATTTGCGATTCTACCCTGGCTTCACTTGATCTTTGGTCATTGGCAAAAAATGAACTTTCGGGTTATATTGAAAAGGTTGCACAACGGACACGACTGAGGGATAAAGGACTGGATGACTGTATCCATTTCTGTCTTACATCCGATTTTACTGACAGGATACCGGTGATAAAGAATGGGATTCTGGTTGATAATATTTTATAATTTATTAAATTACGTGTTAATCATTTAACAAAGGATATAGTATTCTAAATAGATTTACGCGAACCATAATCTGTAATTATTAATTTATAACTGAAATAAGATCATGAAAAAGCACAATTTTTATGCAGGTCCTTCAATATTGCCTCAGTACACCCTTGAAAAGACAATAGAAGGAATAAAAGATTTTGCGGGCTCGGGATTATCTGTACTGGAGATCTCTCACCGCAGCAAGGAATTTATAGCATGCATGAATGATACTATTGCTCTTGTTAATGAGTTACTTGAAGTTCCTTCTGGTTACCACATCATTTTCCTTGGTGGAGGAGCCAGTCTGCAGTTTGCAATGGTACCGATGAATATGATGATTAATAAATCAGCATATCTGGTTACAGGTTCATGGGCCAGCAAAGCCTTCAAGGAGGCAAAGGTCTATGGTGAAGCTGTTGAAGTGGCCTCATCCAAAGACAAGAACTTCAGTTATTTACCAAAAAACTATGTTGTGCCGTCAAATGCCGACTATTTCCATATTACTACCAACAATACAATATTTGGTACAGAACTAAAGAAGGATCCTGATGTAAATATTCCACTGGTGGCAGATATGTCGTCCGACATTTTCAGCAGACCTGTTGATGTTTCAAAATATTCAATAATATATGCAGGAGCACAAAAGAATCTTGCTCCGGCCGGAGTGACACTTGCTATTATTAAGGAGGATGTTCTTGGCAAAGTAACACGTCCGATCCCAACAATACTCGACTACAGAACTCATATAACATCAGGATCGATGTTCAACACTCCCCCTGTTTTTGCCGTTTTTGCTGCACAGCAAACCCTCAGATGGCTGAAAGAGCTCGGTGGAGTTAAAGAAATGCAGAAGCGCAACATTGAAAAAGCACAATTGCTTTATGATGAAATTGACAGAAACAAGCTGTTCGTTCCAACCATAAAGGATCCTGAGGATCGTTCAGTTATGAATATATGCTTTGTCATGGCCGACGAGTATAAGGAACTTGAACAGCCTTTTTCTGATTTTGCAAAATCAAAAGGGATGATCGGTATTGCCGGACACAGATCAGTGGGAGGTTTCAGGGCCTCTACCTATAATGCCCTGCCACGGGATAGTGTTGTGGCTCTTATTGA
>CAZKWD010000001.1:0-22356 GCA_964556175.1 uncultured Rikenellaceae bacterium | reverse complement strand
CTGCTGCATGGAGTGATTTCAATAAAGACGGCTATCTGGATATTCTGCTGACAGGGCAAGGTGCAGGTTCGAACCTGATCTCAAAAATATATAAAAATAATGGTAATAATACATTTACTGAGGAGGTTGATCTAAACCTTACAAAAGTATCAAAAGGTTCCTCAGCCTGGGGCGATTACGATAATGATGGTGACATGGATGTTTTACTTACAGGTAATAATATTTACGGAACCCAGGAATCTGTTTCGTGCATATATATGAATAACGGCAATGATACTCTTACAGAGCAGACAGATATTATCCTATCGGGTGTAATGAATAGTTCAGTTGCCTGGGGCGATTATGATAAGGACGGAGATCTTGACATTCTGCTGACAGGATATAACGGTGAAGGAACTGACCTGTTTATCTCAAGGATATATCGAAACGATGGTAATAATACATTCTCTTACCAGTCGCATATAAATCTTGAAGGTGTTGCCAATAGCTCAACAGCCTGGGGCGATTTTGATAATGACGGATATATGGATATTTTGTTATCAGGCCGCCTGATCGGAGGAGGATATGTTACTAAAATATACAGAAATAATGGTGATAATACATTTACTGAAGTAACTGATATTTCATTTACGGGGGTTGGATATAGTTCGGTAGCCTGGGGCGATTATGATAATGACGGGGATTTGGATATATTGATTTCAGGACAAAGTACCGGGTCAACAATTGTTACAAAGATATACAGGAACAATGCCATAATGAAAGCAGGTGATTATTCTGCAAACAGAAAACCTTCTGCACCTGATAATCTCAAGGTAGTTCGTCTCCCTGAAGGTGTAAAACTTTCATGGTCACCTGTAAGATCTGATGAAACACAGCCTAAAGCAATGACTTACAATATAAATATCCAACTAAAACAAGGCGGATTACTGGCTATGTCTTCGCTATCAGATACAGTTTCTGGGTATAGACGTGTCGTATCAATGGGTAATACTCAAATGGATACAACATACCTGATAAAGAACCTTATTCCTGGTAAATATCACTGGAAGGTTCAGGCTGTTGATCAGGGCTATAAAGGAGGTAATTGGGCTGTCGGAGCCACACTTGATGCCAAAAATGTACAGGCTTTCTTTGATGCAGATACTGTATGTAAAGGATTAAGTACACAGTTCTTTAACTATTCAACAAGCTTTAAAGACCCGATTGAATCATATTTATGGGACTTTGATGGCGGATCTACTTCAGATTTAGAAGAACCAACATATACTTTTAGTACTTCAGGAAACCACACTGTAACACTGGTGGCCGCTTCAGCATTTGATTCTGATACTTTAATAAAACAGGTTTATATATATCCTGTCCCAGCACCTGATTTTTCAGCTGATGGTATATGTGAGGGAGAAGAAACAATAATTGAAAATCTTACAAGTACAGATGGACTTAACATAACAAGCTGGCACTGGAATTTCGGTGATGCAAGAGAATCGGAAGTCAGGAATCCGGGTTCACATGATTACCTTAATTCGGGTGACTATAATATTACTCTTTCTGCAACTACAGCTGATGGATGTAAAGATTCAATACAAAAATCAATTACCATCGCGGACGCTTTACCAAAACCGGACTTATATTCCAGAGGCCCTGTTGTATATTATCTCGCGTGCAGTAATGACAGTGCAGATTACTACAAGTGGTGTTGCAACGGAAAATTGATAGACGGAGCCACAAATTTTATTTACGTTGCAAATAGAAAGTATGGGATTTATTATGTAAGCATTTCTAATAATGATTTGTGTTATACAAAAAGTGATTCTGTTGGAATACCAACAGGTTATACAGGAATTGAAGATATAGATCCGTTTGCTGAAATGAAGGTATACCCCAATCCTACTTCGGGACTAATTACAATAGAAATGGATAATATATTGTTTGGAGATATGGATCTTTCTGTCATCTCACAAACAGGTAAAGAAATACTCAGTAATAAACTTGAAAAAATAACAGAATATTTCTTATTCTATATTGACCTGAGTAATCAGGCAGAAGGACTATATATCATTAATCTGAAGATAGATAAGTATATAACTACAAGAAAAATCATTCTGGAATAAATTATTTTTAATGAAAATATCATTTTGTAGGTAAATAATATTGTATGGATTGATAATCTGACCATTGGAGGTCTTTTACTTTGAAATAATAATCACTATAGAAAAGATATGTTTTACTTTATTTTTGAAAAACAGAACTTGCTTTAAAACTGAGCTGAACTTGAGTAAAAAACATATTTCCTTATAAAGAATTAAAATTATGTAATTTCAAAAATATGTTACGACCCGGATATATTGCTTTGTTTTTATTGTTTTATCTGATGCCTGCATTGAGAGCTGAAAATGAATTCTCAGATAAGGATAAATCGATAATTTATACCAACGCAGTAAAGGTTCTGGAGGATTATCAGAAATTAATAAATCAGATCGGTGTATATGTTGTAAGTGATATCGAGAATGCACAGAGCAGCTCTGAAGGCTTTCTTGAGTTATTTGTTAACAGGCAGGTCCTTATTTACAATGATCTTGATCCTGCCCATGAATTGAGTGAATTTTACGAGGCTGAAACATATGCAAATAACATTATTCTTTGGTATCCCGATGGTATAACAGTAAGCCTCGATCTTGAAAATGCCAGAGTGAGTGAAATAATGTCGCATGATAATAATATTTATTCTATCGACATTTTAGTCAGAAAAACAGTAAACGGCAATTACCTAAACCTCACACTTAATCAGAACACGGAAGAGCTCACTTTCAGGATTGCTTTCAGTGCTCAAAACAGGACATTTAGTAATTTCAATATAGTTGGAATTAGAAGTGCGGCATCAAATTACATGATAGATTATTCCCAGGCACTCAGGGAGGTTAATGCTGAAGATATTAATGAGGAGGATTTTACTAAGATCCAGGCTTCTATAAAGACTATACTCCGGGATTATTCAAATTTCTTGTCTCTTATCGGTGACCCCAGGGAAGCAGCAGAAGACAAAGAATTCTATAAGGAAAGTTTCATAAATCTTTTCCCCGGCACCAACACAAGGGTTTATAATGATATATCACCAGAACCTGAGACGAACCTCATTTCAATTGATAATTATCTAACATCTTTTATTGAGTACTATCCTGACGGTATAAAAACCCTGTCAGTTAATATCGATTCAACAAAGTTTGGTAAAGTGATGAAGGCAGAAGATAGAAGCTATTATACATATGTTAATGCTGATAAATTCTTTTCAGGTAACTACAGAGGAAGAGATCCTTTTAGTAAAATGTTCTCTTTGATATTTAAGATCACTTTTACAGCAACAGGTAAAACATATACTAATTTTCTTATAAGTAGTGTTGACATAGCTGCAGTCGATTTTTATGAAGCAACACCTGAAACAGGTCCTGCTGAGATTCCTCAGATTGTCATCAAACCTGTTACAAGGAAGGGTTTAACTATTTCACTCTTAGGCTCTTTTGGTTTAACAAGCATTAAAAATGAAAACATAGAATCCCTGACCATTCCCATAGATTCTGTTTCATGGAACACCCAATCACTATCCGGCTATATAACTGCTTTGGGAATAAGTTATTATTTCAACGATAATTTTGCAATAAGAAGTGGTGTGGAATTTAATACATATTCCGGCAAATTTAACCTTAGTGGAAAATTCGGTAATAAAATACCTACAGCCGATATTAACGAGGACAATTATTATAAAAGGATTGCAGCTGAATATGATTCATTGGTTACAATAAGTTATTTTACCATCCCTCTTCTTGTAAACTATACAAGTGGTAAACCAGGGAAATTTGGTTTTTATGCAGAAAGTGGGGCTAAAGTGTCAATACCACATAAAGCATCTTATAAGTGCACAGGAAGCTATATAGTCACAGGGTATTACCCCGATAATCCTCCTGTAATTCAAACCCTTGACCTGGAAGAACTGGGCTTCTTTGAAAGGAATCCTATTGATGAAAGCAATACAATGAAAGTAAAGAATTTTAATCTTGCTGTCTATGCATCAGCAGGTATTAATATTCCACTTGGATATTATTACTCCATTACATTAGGTCCTGAAGTAAACATAGGTTTGACTGATCTCTGTAACGGTAATGAAAAATATTTTGATATCTTTGGTAATGAACATAATTATAAACCAACAAGAATTATAAAATTTGGCTTTAGAATAAGTTTAGCATATAAATTGTAGTAGAATTAGAAACCAACAAATCAAATGCTAAAAAAAATATTATTAGTAGGATTTATTTCGTGTGTAAGTTTATGGGCTATAGCACAGGAGACAAAAACTGCTGTTACCAGTAAACAGGCAAAGATAACGGATGAAATCAATCTGAGTGATACCGATATAAAGGTATTTAAAGAACAAACAAAGCAAAAAATTGAGGAATTCCAGCAATATATTGTAACACTTGGAAGTAAGGATGAACCTGCTGAAAAACGTAATATGGCTGAAAAGGAAGCTCTTAAGCTCTTTTATAAAGGGGCTGACATGGAAATATCAACAGTTTTGCTGGATGGTACAGTACATAAGCTTAACCGACCGATGGAAAAATATCTGGCCAGGCTGAAATCGCTTCCTTATACCAAGTTAATTATCAAGTTTTACGATATAGCCTATGTAAGGGAATTTACAAAAGGTCCCGATGGCAAATATTACTCTACTGCCACTATTATCCAGGAATTCACGGGTTTCAGCGACGATGATATTATTTACACTGATGTCACAAAAAAAGAGATTGAAATAATAATTGATATTGTTGAAGATACTTTCTTCCAGGAAAAGAGATGGAAAATATTCCTGGGTGATATAAAGGCTACCGAAACAAAGACTGCCGTTTCTTGATGTCATGTTCTCTTTTCAAAAAAAGAATTTAATAGGAATGAATTGAATTCAGGCTGGCTTATCACTGATATTGCCAGGAATGAGTATGGGATTACCGAATTTATTAAGAATCTTAAATAACAATCTGAAAATGATGTTAGTTTTATTGAACGCCTCAGGCGTTATTATATTTCAAAAAAATCACCTTAACCTTACTATTGCTTCCACAGGCCAGTGGTCGGAAATATAAACTCCGCGTTCTTTTTTTATTGTAGTCCTGTGATCAAGAACTTTCATACCCTCCTTTACAAAAATATAGTCTATTCTCCCCGACCCTCCCATATCGCTGAAACTGTTAAACGTATATTCCGGGCCGTATGGCCGTTTCTCAGAGATCCCATACGAATCCTGAAGCAATGGAACGCTCTCAGCGGGACCCGTAAGTATTGCATATCCATTGCTTGTGGGAAGCATGTTAAAATCTCCTGTTATGATAAAAGGAAAGCCTGAAGCAATGGTATCGACTTTATTCAGCAGCATTTTTGAGCTCATAACTCTCGCAGAATCAGAGTCGTGTGCAAAATGAGTGTTAAAGAAGAACAGATGTTCACTATTGTTCCTGTCAACCAGTTCTGCCCATGTAACTATGCGTGGAAGATTTGCCCCCCAGGCTTGTGAACCCGGAATATCAGGTGTCTCAGAAAGCCAGAAAGTAATTGTTCTGACCAGATCGAATCGTTCTTTCCTGAAAAATATCGGATTCATCTCTCCTGATTTTGCACCATCATTTCTACCCACTCCTATTGACATATAATCCTCGAGGGCAGAATCGAGTGCCTCATACTGGTGTAACAGCACCTCCTGCATGCCCAGCAGGTCGGGCTTTTCATCCTTTAAAAAATCACAAACTATTTCTGCCCTGTTTGGCCATGCATTTATACTGTCGTATGGAGTATCCATTCTGACATTAAGCGTCATCACTTTTATCCTGTCCCGGCCTGGTTTGTTTGAACAACCGACGAAAGTATAAACTGATAACAGGATAAAGGAATAAAATAACAGCCTTTTCATTTCTGATACATTTTACCCAAAGATAATCAACCCTGCCGGATACAGTTCAATCTGACCCCTGAATTTTGAGGGAAATCTCTTCCCGCAATTATTCCTATATTTGCTGCTTAAGAAAATCTATTGCTTCCAATGCCCGATTTAATTAAGCTTTTACCCGATTCTGTTGCCAATCAGATAGCTGCAGGGGAGGTTATTCAAAGACCGGCTTCTGTTGTGAAAGAGTTTATGGAAAATGCCGTTGATGCAGGCAGCACAAGGATCAGCGTAATAATTAAAGATTCAGGAAGAACATTAATTCAGGTTATTGATGATGGTTACGGAATGTCAGAAACTGATGCCAGGCTCTCATTTGAGCGTCATGCCACATCAAAGATCTCATCTGCAAAGGATCTTTTCGCCATAAGCACAAAGGGTTTCCGGGGCGAAGCACTGGCTTCCATTGCTGCCGTGTCGATGGCAGAACTTAAAACACGCAAGAAAGATACCGAGACAGGAACTGTTATTGTAATTAATGGCTCAAAGTTTGAATCACAGAATCCATGCAGTTGCCCTGAAGGATCAAGCTTCTCGGTTAAAAATCTTTTTTACAATATCCCTGTAAGGAGGAAATTCCTTAAATCGGATATGACTGAATTCAGGCATATAATTAATGAATTCCAGAAAGTTGCTATACCACATCCAGAGATCAGGTTTCATCTTCACCATAACGATAATGAGGTTTATAATCTTGTGCCTGGAAACTTCAGGCAAAGGATCTCCGGTGTTTTCGGAAAACAGATAAATCAGGATCTTATTACACTTGAAACTGATACAAATCTTATCTCAATAAGAGGTTATATTGGAAAACCTGAGAGTGCACGCAGGACATATGGTGAGCAATTCTTTTTCGTCAACAGGCGGTTCATGAAACACCCATATTTTCATAAAGCTGTTGTTGAAGCCTACCAGAATATCCTTCCTTCAGATACAATACCAATATATTTTATCTTCATGGAAGCAAACCCTGCTACGATCGACATTAACATCCACCCTACTAAAACTGAGATAAAGTTCGAGGATGAAAGGTCAATCTGGCAGATACTAATGGCATCCGTACGCGAATCTCTTGGCCGTTTCAATATTGTACCTTCGCTTGATTTTGATAATGAAGCCTTTATAGACATCCCGGTCAGAAATTCTACGGATTCAGACCCCAAACCACCGGTAATTGAGATCAATCCACATTATAATCCCTTTGATTCTGATAAAGCGGAATCCTATAAATCTGATCTTATAGAGAGGTTTGAAAGAGAGAATGTTGCAAACTGGGAAAAGCTTTATTCGGCACTGGAAAAAGGAGACAATATCCCTGAGCAGGCTGAAAAAATCAGTGAAACAGGCAGGAAATTTTTTCAGATCAAGAATAAATATATTGTTTGTCCGGTTAAATCCGGATTGATGCTAATCGACCAGAAAAGAGCACATGAAAGGATCCTTTATGAAAAATACCTTGATTGTTTGAGTAAAAGCAGGTCTGTGAGCCAGACAGAACTCTTTCCTGTTACTGTAGAATTGAATCCTGCTGATATTCTTATTCTGAAAGAGATCGGAGATGACCTTGAAATACTGGGATTTACAATTCTTCCTACAGGCAAGAATAAAATATCAATTAAGGGCAGACCATCAATATCAGGGTCCTCTGATCCTGTAGAAACGCTCAGGATACTGATTGAAGAATACAGGAGCACTCAGTCTGACCCGTCAACCGGGGCAAGGGAAAAACTTGCCTCAGCTATGGCTCGGGCTTCAGCAATTCCATATGGAAAGGTACTTTCAAAGGACGAAATGGAAAATCTCTTCGATAGCCTGTTTGCATGCTCATCTCCAAATTATTCCCCGGGAGGAAAACCTGTGATAATTATAATTACACTTGAAGATCTGGATAAAAAATTTAAATAGTACCCCTGAACAAATTGCCATATTAATTGAGAAACATTAGTTTTGTCCGGAATTACAAACTATTAAATTAACTTCTTACAAACCACAGATGAACGGATACGGCAGAGGCTTTTTTAGATTACCCCCGGTTGTTAAAAATATCATAATGATCAATGTATTGTTGCTTTTAGGCTATTATGCCGTTAAAAGTGTCTTCAGCATCGATCTTAATAGTATCCTGGGACTCTATTTCCCGAAATCAGAAAGTTTCAAGCCTGTGCAGATACTTACCCATATGTTCATGCACGCAGGTATCTGGCATCTCTTTTTTAACATGTATGCGCTCTATATTTTCGGGCAGGTGCTTGAGAATGTCTGGGGCCCGAAACGTTTTCTCATCTATTACATGGTATGCGGATTGGGTGCGGCTCTGGTTCATGAAACTGTAATTGCTTTTGAGTATAGAAAGCTTATCAACATTATCAACCCCGAAGAGTTTCAAATCGTTCTGGATCAGGGGGCTGCCTACCTGCAAGAGGGTAAGGTTTTCACCAATCAAACTATGCAGGACCTCCAGCTATTGCTTAATACACCCACAGTGGGAGCCTCAGGAGCAGTATTCGGTATCCTGCTGGCCTTCGGAGTGCTGTTTCCAAATACCCAGTTAATGCTGTTGTTACCCCCCATTCCTATAAAAGCCAAGTATTTTGTTATCGGTTACGGAGCAATTGAGCTTTACCTGGCATTTACACAGCCCGGAAGCAATATTGCTCATGCTGCACACCTTGGCGGTATGCTTTTTGGCTATATTCTTATAAGGTACTGGAGAAAAACGACAAATACGCTCTACTGATGGGAATTTGGGATAATATCAGAAAAACGTTCCACACCGGAAGTAGCCTTACAAAACTTATATACATTAATGTTGGCGTATTCCTTCTGCTGACAATAACCGCAATCATTGGCTTCCTGATCAGTAATCCTGTAATCCCTGCAATTACACTGAAGCTTTTCTCTGTTCCTGCCTCATTTAAAGCCCTGCTCGTAAAGCCGTGGACATTACTTACATACATGTTCACACACAAGGATATCTGGCATATCCTGTTCAATATGCTGTGGCTCTACTGGTTCGGAAGAATTTTCCTTGAATACCTCGATCAGAGGAAGCTCGTAGCAATTTACCTGCTCGGAGGTCTCAGTGGCGCAATTGTTTATATCCTGTCATTTAATATTTTTCCCGCATTTATAGGAATTGTGGATGAATCTGTTGCCATCGGAGCCTCCGCCTCTGTCATGGCTGTGGTAATTGCCATTGCCGCTTATGTACCTGATTATACTGTTAACCTGTTTCTGCTGGGAAGGGTGAAGATAAAATATATGGCCCTCGGAATATTTATACTTACATCAGTTATGGATTTCTCGGTAAATTCGGGAGGCAAGCTGGCTCACATGGGAGGTGCTCTGTTCGGGTATCTCTATGTTGTCAACCTGAGGCGGGGACACGATATTGGAAAAGGATTCAACAGGATTATTGATTTCTTTGTCACTCTGTTCAAACCAAGGAAAAAACTTAAAGTAAAATATAAGAAGCCTGCCACCGATTACGAGTATAATGAAAGGAAAGCTGAACATCAGGCCCGTATTAACCTGATCCTCGAAAAAATATCAAAAGGGGGTTATGACAGCCTTACAAAAGAGGAAAAAGAGATTCTTTTCAAAGAAAGCCAGAATAAGAACTGATCACAAAAAATACAGGTTTTATATAATCTTTCCTTATACTTGTCAAATTTCATAATCCCGAGATATTCGTTTTTAATGATTTCAGTTATTTTAGCTTTCCATAAGATTAATACTTGAAAAAATTTCTATATAATTTGTTACTGGCTGCCAATCTTTTTTTTGGATTTTCATTGCTTGTATCATACCTGGCAGTCCACATTAACCCTGATACTTTTATATTACCTGCTTTTTTCGGGCTTGCCTATCCTTACCTTCTTCTTGCCAATATAATCCTGGCAATCATATGGCTGGCCCTGCTTAAATATGAGGCTCTTATATCTGTGTTTTTCATTGCACTTGGATTTACACATCTCTCAAATTACATCAGGATAGGTAAACAATCCGGTGACACAACAAATACTTTTAAGGTTTTAAGCTATAATCTGAGGCTTTTCAATATATATGAGGGCAGTGATGCAAATTCAGAAAAGAAAGTAATCAATTTTCTGAAATCTCAGGAAGCTGATATTCTTTGCCTTCAGGAATTTTATGTTGCCGGTATTCCATCTCAGAAAGATGCATCAATCAGGAGCGCTCTTGGCGGGAAATATTACTCGCATATGAAGGTTATTGGCAGCGGCAGGAATAATTATTATGGTATTGTAACTTACAGCAGATTCCCTATAATAAGAAAAGGAGAGATTATCCATCCGGGATCTTCAAGCCTTTCGATTTTCTCCGATATTGTAATCGATCAGGATACTTTCAGGATCTTTAACAACCAGCTTCAGTCATACAGGCTGAGGAGAATGGAACGATCGTTTTTGGAAGAGATAGCTTCTCCTGGTGAAAATGAGACCCTCGACGGGGTAAAAAATCTCTCTGTGAGCCTTAAAAAAGGATTTGTTGTAAGAGCTGTTCAGGCAGAACTTGTAAAGGCACAAATCAATCAGTCTCCATATTCCGTAATTGTGGCTGGCGATTTTAACGATACACCTGTTTCATATTCGTACAGGAAAATAAGGAATGGATTAAATGATGCTTTTGTCAGTTCAGGCTACGGGGCCGGATTCACTTACAAGGGCAACTATCCTGCAAATAGGATAGACTATATATTGTATGATAACGCGCTGGAAAGCAGGTATTTTGAGATTTTCAAGGTAAAGTATTCCGATCATTATCCTGTTGCCGCCTGTTTCAGGAAAAATGATTAGAATGGAAGCTTCCGGAAATCTACATTTCCACCGCTTATAATCAGACCCACCCTTCTTCCCCTGAAAAAACCGGGATTCTCCCTGATGACTGCAAGCACTGTTGCAGAAGATGGTTCAATGACAATTTTCATTCTCTCCCATACCAGCAGCATACATTCGATAATGGAATCCTCCTTGACAGTATAAATATCATCAACATTTTTTCTGATAATGGAGAAAGTAAGTTCACTGAGAGATGTCAGAAGCCCGTCAGCTATTGTTGAAGGATTAACAGAAGGTGTAAGTATACCTGAGGTAAATGATTTCCAGGCATCATTAGCATTGAGCGGCTCGGCTCCCATAATCTTTATTTTATCATTTACAGCCCTGGCAGCGGTAGCAGTGCCGCTGAGCAGCCCACCTCCTCCAACAGGAGCAACAATGATCTCAATATCATTTATATCTTCAAGCAGTTCGACAGCGGCAGTTCCCTGACCACAGATAACATTGTAATTATCATAGGGGTGGACAAGAACAGCTCCTGTCTTTTCAATTATGCCCCTTGCAGTCTCCTCGCGTGACTGAAGTGTCGGCTTACAGAAAGTTATTTCTGCTCCGTACCCCTTAACAGCATTCACCTTGACTTCAGGAGCATTTTCAGGCATAACAATATAGGATTTAACACCATTCATCGAAGCTGCAAGGGATAATGCTCCGGCATGGTTGCCTGATGAATGGGTGACAACTCCTCTCTTTCTTTCCTCTTTTGTTAACAGCTGAACTGCATTTGTTGCCCCCCTGAATTTAAAAGCTCCGGCTTTCTGAAAATTCTCGCATTTGAAAAACATTTCGCATTCGAAGATCCTGTTCAACTGCCGGGAGGTCAGAACAGGCGTCCTGTGGATAAATGGTTTTATGCGTTCATGTGTAGATTTGATATCGGTAAGTGTAGGGAAGATCATTTGCTTCATTTTATATCTAAAAATACAAAAAAAGCTGCCCTTCCGGCAGCTTTTTTACAGATTATGTCAATCGTTTTTATCAGAATATGCTTAATGCTACTGTCAGTCCTGCAAGGACAACAGATACCATTGACATCAGCTTAATAAGGATGTTGAGAGACGGTCCGGATGTATCTTTGAAAGGATCGCCAACTGTATCCCCTACCACAGATGCTTTATGCGGTTCACTATTCTTACCTCCGTAATTTCCTCTTTCAATGTATTTCTTTGCATTATCCCATGCTCCGCCTGCATTGTTCAGCATGCTTGCGAGGACAAATCCTGTACTCAGGCCTCCAGCAAGAAGTCCTATCACTCCGGGTACGCCAAAGATCACACCAACCAGAAGCGGAACGGTAATTGCAATTAATGAAGGAACAAGCATTTCACTCTGTGCGCCTGCTGTGGAGATCTCAACACATTTTGCATATTCAGGTTTTGCTTCCCCTTCCATAATTCCGGGTATTTCTCGGAACTGGCGTCGTACTTCATCAACCATTTTGCCTGCGGCCCGGCCAACTGCTTTCATACTCATTGAGCTGAACAGGAAAGCCATCATGGCTCCTATGAAAACACCGCCAAGAAGTATAGGATTAAAAAGAGAAAGGTCGTAGGCAGCGGTAAAATCCCTGATTGTTGCAGTGGTAATATTTACTGCTGTTTGTCCATCCTGAACTGCAGGAACAGTACTATTATAAAAAAGTGTATCCCCGATTTGTTTGAATCCTTCAGGGGCTTTATCAATTAATCTTCCAAGCCATAATCTCACCTCTTCCATATAGGCTGCCATCAGTGCAAGGGCAGTGAGGGCAGCTGAACCTATTGCAAAGCCTTTCCCCGTTGCTGCAGTTGTATTGCCCAGTCCATCAAGAGCATCGGTTCTCTCTCTTACCTCTTTGGGTAATTCAGCCATTTCAGCATTACCGCCTGCATTATCAGCAATAGGGCCGAAAGCATCCGTAGCAAGAGTGATACCGAGAGTAGAGAGCATCCCTACTGCAGCGAAGCCAATACCATAAACACCCATACCAAAATTATGGAATCCGCCTGAGAATCCGTATGCAGCTATAATACCAAGCACTATAGTTATAACGGGGACCCAGGTAGAAGACATACCCACAGCCATACCTTCAATAATAACTGTGGCAGGTCCCTGTTGTGCTTGTTTGGCAATACCCTGTGTTGGTTTATTGGCATCAGATGTATAATATTCAGTGGATTGCCCTATTATAACACCTGCCATAAGACCTGATACTGCAGCGCCAAAAACTCCCCAGGTGATCCAGTCAAGGGCGGCCAGGACCGCCAGCACAACGAGTATCAGCGCTGAACTGCCGCCTGTTCCAAGGAGTAGTGCCCTTAAAAGAGTTTTGGGTGTTGCAGATTCTTTTGTTCGTACCATATATACACCGGCTATAGAGAGTAAAATGCCTATTGCCGATACTAGCATTGGAGCAATTACAGCTTTCATCTGCATGTCGCCGGTAATCGCCGGTAGAGCGGCGCCAAGAGCGGCAGTAGCCAGTATGGAGCCTGCATAGGATTCATAGAGGTCAGCTCCCATACCGGCAACATCACCAACATTGTCACCAACATTATCTGCAATAGTTGCAGGATTACGCGGGTCATCCTCAGGAATACCCGCTTCTATCTTTCCAACCAGGTCTGCACCTACATCAGCAGCTTTTGTAAAGATGCCTCCTCCGACACGTGCAAAGAGTGCCTGTGTTGATGCACCCATTCCAAATGTCAGCATGACTGCCGTAATCTCAATAAGTTTCTCATGGTCAGTAGTACCAGGATGGACAAAGGTAAGTCCGATAAATTTCAATCCTGTGTCCATATGTTCGGGAGTAAATACCAGGCCATTGAGGATCAGGAACCAGATAGCAATATCAAGAAGCCCGAACCCGACAACAACAAGTCCCATTACAGCGCCACTTCTTAAGGCTATCTGAAGTCCTTTGTTTAACGATTTTGAAGCAGCCCATGCTGTCCTGTTTGATGCAAATGTTGCCGTTTTCATTCCCAGGTAACCGCAGAGTCCTGAAAAGAACCCTCCGGTAAGGAAAGCAACCGGGACAAAGGGGTTTTGTATTCCGAAATATGCGAGTAGAGTCAGAAGAACAACAAGAATAAGGAAAACTTTAATAACTACTCTGTACTGGCGATTCAGGTAAGCCATAGCCCCTTCCCTGACATATGTGGCAATTTCCTTCATCCTGTCTGTCCCTTCTTCCTGGATTTTCATGCTTCTGTAAAAGATCCAGGCAAATAACAGAGCCAGCAGCGCTGAAACGGGTATAATCCAAAAAATACTACTAATCATTTGATCTGTTTTTAAAATTAGAAATTAAAGATTCTGACATGAAGAATTATAAGGCTACAAAACTATATTAGTTTTTCATTAATAAAAATAAATAAAATATAATATAAACATCAGCCTTTTAAGCAGAAATCATGATAATTTATCTGCCTTGAATTATATCCCGCGGAAAAACTCGTAATTAATATCTTCGAGTTCTTTCATACCAGGATAAGGATAGAACACAATGTCATCCTTTGCACCTACATAAAATCCTGTTTCAATGGTTCTGTAAAGGAGTGTGCCCTGGAAGATCCGCTGAACTGTTTTCATATGCTTTTCATATTCTCCCTTCAATATTTCAAGACAATCCCTCAGGTGACCTATATTCGGATACGGCAGATGTTCGGCTGAACCCGAGAGAGGATTTGTTGCCAGCTCTCCAAGCTTGAGTTCAACAAAGAACAATTTTGGCAATACTATCGGAGTTGATCCGTCAGTAAGTCTTTTAATGAATGCTGATGGAGCAAGCCCGCTTGCAACGAGTGGAGTGACCGGGGATAATTCCTGGTACAGGTGAAGAGCATTCTGTGGTTCTTTATTCTTATCATAGGGAGCCCTTTTGAGTTCAAGAACACAACCATGATCTGTTGTAAGATACAGGCTTTTAAGTGCTTCTGTCGGAAGCATTTCAAGACTTCTGTAAACAGAAAGATAAACAGAGCTTTTAGGGCTTCCATCTTCCTTGGCAACACATCTCTTATTAAGGCTCTCCATATCAATAAGATCCTCTATTTTGCCAAGATCAACCTCGAAGAATATCGTCTGGCCTTTATTCCTTTTCTTTGTTCCTGTTGAAAGATACATTCCGAATCCTTCTGGTGGCAGCATCGAAGCGACAAGTGCTTCCGGTGTACAGGTTAAATAAATGTATTTGTTCATGATTTTAAGTTTAATGAACCTGATAAAGAAATTTCTTTCCTGGCATATCTCATTCAAATTTAAAACTCTTTTCTGAAGAATAAAAACTAATAAGAAGCTTTTATTCCATATATTTTACATACTATCCCAGCGCTCAATCCGTGTTACTTTTATTACATTTGCCTGTTGCCTGAAATAATCAGACCCTATGAATAATTTTATTGAGGATAAAATATCTGATCGTCTTGGCGGTTTAAACTTTGGCAAATCAACGGTCATATACAAATTTGAACTGATAAAAAGAGCAAAGGCTGCTGCAACGCAGGCTCACCCTGACATGGATCTTATCGATATGGGTGTTGGAGAGCCTGACTGGCCGGCTGATAACCTTGTAGTGAAAGCCCTGGCTGAAGAGGCAGGTAAACCTGAAAACAGATGGTACGCCGATAATGGGATACCCGAGTTCCGGGAAGCTGCAACTAAGTACCTGGAGAAGGTATACGGGCTTGCTGGCCTGATCACACCGGAAAACATTATTCACGGGATAGGATCAAAGCCAATACTTGCCATGCTGCCTATATGTTTTATCAATCCTGGGGATATTTTACTGACTACCGTTCCGGGATATCCCATAACGGCTACACATACAAAATATCTTGGCGGCGAAGTGTTTAACCTTCCCCTGTGGGAAACTAATTCTTTTCTGCCCGACCTCGATTCAATACCCCCTGCAGTTCTGAAGAGAGCGAAGCTGCTATATCTGAACTACCCAAATAATCCTACAGGAGCTATAGCAACAAAAGAATTTTTCAAGAAAGTAGTTGACTTTGCAACGAAAAACGGTATTATTGTTATTCATGATGCCGCTTACAGCGCGTTAACCTATGACGGATATAAACCTCTCAGCTTTTTTGCCATAGAGGGAGCTGTGGAGGTAGGACTTGAGGTCCATTCTTTATCAAAAGCTTTTAACATGACAGGTTGGAGAATGGCTTTCATTTGCGGAAACAGAAAAGCTGTTAATGCATATGCCACCGTTAAAGACAATACCGACTCAGGACAATTCAGAGCAATTCAGAAAGCAGGCATTCAGGCTTTAAGAAACACACAGATCACCGAAAAAACAATAAATAAATATTCAAGACGATTTGATCTTCTTGTTGAGGCTCTGAATAAAGTGGGATTTGAAGCTAAAAAGCCTAAAGGAGCTTTTTATTGTTATGTTAAAGCTCCTTACGGAACCAATAATGGCAAATTATTTAACTCCGCCACTGAATTCTCCGAATTTCTGATCAGAGAATCCCTGATATCAACTGTTCCCTGGGACGATGCCGGGAAATATGTCAGATTCTCAGTGACCTTTGAAGCTGATTCAATAGAAAAAGAAAAAGCTGTAATTAACGAAATGAAGGAGAGAATGCAATTATTGAATCTAAAATTTTAAAAAGAGGATAATTCATTCTAATTTATTAATCATTTACGAGAAAAATCGACAAAACGTTAATTTATATCATTCTTGTATCTCTGATTTTCACTAAAAAATTCTACCCTTTAGTCAAATTTTTCGAATCTTTTTCGTTTTTTTTTAAATCTTTAGTTAGTATATTTACCGCCGCAAAAAACTTTTCCTGTTGTCATGTATAGAATCTCTGCCGTAATCATCACAATGAATGAA
This sequence comes from uncultured Rikenellaceae bacterium, assembly GCA_964556175.1. Lineage (GTDB taxonomy): Bacteria > Bacteroidota > Bacteroidia > Bacteroidales > VadinHA17 > LD21. The sequence goes on along the minus strand of CAZKWD010000001.1, from coordinate 5,669 downwards.
GAACAGTTAATAGAACAGTGTCTTCAGTCACTTGATGATGTTGCAGATGAGATCATCGTAGTTGACTCATTTTCAACAGATTCCACGGAAGAAGTCTGTAAGAAGTTCAATGTTAAATTTGTAAAGCATGAATTCAAAGGATTCATGGACCAGAAGAATTTTGCGGTATCATTAGCTTCACACCCCTATATTTTATCACTTGATGCTGATGAGGCACTCAGCGAAGAGCTTCAGAAATCGTTGCTGGAGGTAAAGAATAATTTGAAATTTGATGGTTACAAGTTTAACAGGTTAAGCAACTACTGCGGACAATGGATCCGGCATTCTGCATGGTACCCCGACAGGCAGCTCCGCCTCTTCAAAGCCGCTAACGGTGCATGGGGAGAAATAAATGTACATGAGACATTTATTATGAATCATGACAGTAAAATAGGTAAAATCAATGGAGATCTCCTTCACTGGCCATGCACTTCCGAACAGGACCTTACCGAAAAAATAGAAAAATACTCTGATATTGCCGCTCACGAATATTATAATGAAGGTAAAAGAGTCTGGTTTCTGACTCCTGCATTACACATGATCTGGCGTTTCTTCCAGACTTATTTTATCCGCCTGGGATTTCTTGACGGCAGAAAAGGATATGTAATCTGCAAAACCGGTGCATATTCCAGCTATCTTAAATATGCTAAATTAAGAAAGCTTGTCCGGAAAGAAAAGAAGAGCTCATCATAAAACAATGGACTTTGAAGAAGACCTGAAGAGATCACTGAAGGTCCTTAAAGAGGGAGGGATTATCCTGTATCCTACAGATACAATTTGGGGACTGGGATGTGATGCCACAAGTAATTCAGCTGTACAAAAAATTTTCAGAATAAAATTAAGAACAGACAGCAAAAGTCTGATAATTCTCGTCAGCGATTCATCAATGCTTGAAAGATATGTAAAAGAGATTCCGGAAACAGCATCAAGGCTGATCTCTGTATCCGGCTCCCCAATGACAATAATTTATCCGGAAGGTATTAACCTTGCTGAAGGAGTCTGCAGTGAAGACGGATCTGTGGGCATCAGAATCTGCGGTGATGAATTTTGCAGGGAGCTTATCAGGAAGTTCCGTAAACCTCTTATATCAACATCGGCAAATATAACCGGCAAGCCAACTCCCTCCAACTTCAGAGAAATTGACAAGAAAATCATCAAATCTGTTGACTGTACTGTAGAATATCGCCAAAAAGACCGGCGGGTATTTTCTCCTTCCCCGATAATAAAAATCGAGACAAACGGGGTTATAAAAATCTTAAGAAAATAGTTTAATCAGATGATCTGACACGCCCTGATCCCGAAACCCGTGCATCAATTCTCGGATCACCGGAATATGTCACATGACCGCTTCCCGACACTCTGGCCTCCAGTGATCCGGTAACATAACAACGGCAACTACCGCTTCCTGATATACTTACCTCCATCGTTTCAGCTTTCACTTCATCTCCTCCAAAGTTACCTGAACCGCTAATTGATAATTCAGCGTCCGTAACATTTCCACCTCCAAGTCTTATGTTACCTGAGCCGGAAATGCTGCAATCAAGATTTTCAACATTCAGAGCTGCAGATATCAGGTTCCCACTGCCGCTAACACTGAGATCAAGATCTTCTGTCCTCACATCATCAAGTATCTCAGCTTTTCCGGAGCCTGAAACACCAAGACCTTCCAGTTCAGGCATAGTAATATAGACATCTACTCTTTCCCTGAAGTTGAATCTCCATCTTTCATGTTTTATCTGAAGCCTGTCGCCAGATACTTCAGTAACCACTTCTTCAAGATCATCCTTATCACCCTCAAGAATAACACTGAATTCCGGGCCAATTTTAATATAGAGGTTACCTGCGATCCCAAATCCGATGGTGGTAAATCCTTTTACATCCCTGGTTTCCTTAACAGTCTGCCCTGCAGAAACAGCATAAGCAAGGCTCATGATTACTAAAAATACTACAGCCCTTTTCATCATAACATATTTTTTATTTATAAATGATTTAAGATAAAGACGTTTTAATTGCGGAATTGTTGCATGGGATTTATATGCGAAGCGGGATGGGAGGCTAATCATTTAATTGATATTCAGCAGCCCCTCAGGAAGATCCATTTGAATGATCTTCATTTTTTCATCGATCTTAATAATTAAATCTTCATGAAATGGGATCAGCAATTCCCTGCCCTTTTCCGTACTGAGACATATCAGCCATTGACCGGGATTTTTAATAATCTCGGTTATGGTGCCTGCCAGACTATTGTCGTCAAGTTTAACTTTGAATCCTGTCAGGTCTGTGTGGCTGTTTTTTCCCCCCATCTCTTTACCGCCAGTATTCAAAAATACTTTGCAGCCGGTGAATTCACATATTTTTTCATACGTATTGTAACCTTCAAACCTGATCTTAAGATTATCGCCACCCGTATATTCTGATTCAGCTATAAAAAAAGGAACCGGTTTCCCTTCTATCTCAAGGAAAACCGATTCTATTTCAGGTATATCTTCTGTAAATATCTTTCCCAGCCTTACAATTACTGAACCATCGTGACCATGAGTTTTCTTAATACGCCCAAGTAATATGCCGGTATGATAAATCATTGGATCTCTGATCCTTACCTTCGTGACTATTCACGGGACTTCTCATCAGCTGCAGTCTCAGAAGATTTCTCATCTGCAGGCTGCTCATTGCCGGTGTCATCGTCAGATGGAGCATCAGCAGTTTCTGTTTCATCCTGGACATCAGTCACCTCGGCTTCAGGTTCTGCCGGTTTTTCTTGTGCTTCAGGTTCAACTTCTGCCGGAGTATCTGTTGTTTCTTCTACATCTTCAGAGGGAGTATCTGTAGTTTTGACTTCTGTTGCAGCCTCATCCTCAGCATCTGTGGTTTCCGTTTCTGTTATAGTTTCAACCTCAGCGTCTGTGGTTTCCGTTTCTGTTATAGCTTCAGTCGCAACATCTGTGGTTTCCTCTGCAGGAGGTGCCTCTTCGTCTGCAGTTTCCTGCTTACTCGCTGCTTCTGCCCTGGCTGCCAGGTCGGCCTGTTTTTTTGCCAGTTTTGCTGCTCTTGCCTCGCTTATTTTCTTTTCGGCTGCAAGCAGCTCAACCAGTTTGTCATCCCTGGATTTTTCAAGACCTGATCTTTTTGCTTCTATTTTTGCTTCATTCTGCTTCATCCACTCTTCAAAACGTTTTGTGGCTTCAGCATCATCAAAAGCACCTTTTCTTACTCCTTCAAGAAGATGTTTCTTTATCAGGACACCCTTATAAGACAGGATTGCCCTGCATGTGTCAGTAGGTAATGCGCCATTTTGCAGCCAACCCAGGGCCTTGTCGAAATCGAGTTCGATAGTGGCGGGGTTAGTGAGCGGATTGTATTTCCCGATCTTTTCAATATATCTGCCATCCCGTGGCGACCTGCCATCTGCTACCACAATGTGGTAATAGGCCAGTTTCTTGCGGCCTTTCCTGGCTAATCTGATTTTAACTGCCATTAATTATTAACGCTTATTATTTTACCTGTTTTAAATTGTGGGTGCAAAGATAGCAGTAATTATTTACCCGACAAATGAATGATGCTAATTTATCCATATAAAGAAAGGCTGATCAATTATCTGATCAGCCTTTCTTTATATAATCCAGGTTCAATTAATCGTTTCTTGTAAAAGTAAACGGGTAAGCCCCAAATGAACCTTCCTCTATCGTAATTGTTAAATTCAAGGTATATGCTCCATCACATGTACTGAAAGTACCGGAGCCTTCATAAGCTATATTATGATAAACCCCCCATACATCCGAAGCTATTGCTTTCTTGGGAACTGTTACAGCATATGTAATCGGATCAACTTGCATGACCAGCGGACCGAGATCTTCAACATTTCCATCCAACTCTTCAAGTCCTGAGACGTAGATAGTGTAAGGATCTTCGTCATCAGCCGTAAGGGTAATCTCACCCTCGGTCTCCCAGCCGGCAGGATAGGCAGGAGAAAATGAATGATAACTTCCTGTCGCCATACTGACACTGTACACACATGCCGCAGGAATTACCAGAGGTGTGGAGCGTGTTGTACGACCATCGGTGGTAATCAACAGTTCAAAATCAAAAACATCACCTCTTTCTACATCAGTTAAAGCAATCCCGAGTTTTTGGGCTACTTCCGCTGATGTAATCGTCAAAACTGCAGGAAATGTAGTTATCTCGGTGATAATGACATCTGCATGATCATTATTAAAAGAACATATCAACGTGACCATATCTTCCGATGTGCCTTCAGGCAGGTTTACCGTGAACCGCACATATGAATTCTCAAGATCATTGATATCAAATACTCCGGGATTGAGATCTGTAATGTCCGGAACTATTGCGATACCTCTTTCACCTGCCGGATCTGGAAGTTCTTCACAGCTGATGGTAAATACTATCAGCATGACGATAAATCCTAGTATATTAATTTTTTTCATATCAAAATTCTTTAAACAGTTAAACTATAAAATCCGGGGGTTATCGTGTACCGCCGGCCCACCATACATTCTCAGAATATACATATGTTCCGTCACCATAAGCATCACGAACGTTGGCATTTGTTGTCACATCCTCCGATCCATATGTATAACGTAATGGAAACTGATTGGAATTCTTGGGGTTAGTAAGTGTTATTACATCATTTCCCATTGCTTTCAGTCTCCTGTAATCATTATATGCTTCTAGGGCTTCTTCCTCAAAGAAAGCTATATATTTCTGATTCATGATTTCATCAAGGGGGTCGGAATTAAACCTGCTCAATACTTCATTATTAAAATAGTCTTCAGCATCAGTAACTGTCAAGCCGATATAAACTTTCTGAAATGCTGCTGTGATACCTTTTTCAAGGGCATCTTCAGCATCAGTCAGGTTATTCAGCCTTGCATAAGCTTCAGCCTTAAGGAATTCTATTTCATGATAGCTCAGAAGATATGTTGGTGCCGTAATTGTACTCAGGGCAGAAATAGAATATAGACCCTGTACCTGGTTGGCCTCCCCGTTGGGAGCATATACAAGTTCGTCACCTGTATTGGGATACGGTACAAAGAAAACCGCATCTCTCGGATCGTTTCTGTCAACAAGCTTGTCATGCAGACTCTGGCTTGCACCATAGTAATCCCTATCCTGGAACATACAGTAGAAAGGACTCTGTGATGTTGTTCCGTTATAATTGAACTGTGCCTGTTCATCACTTGATGTAAATGATTGATTGGCATATGTAACAACATCAGCATATGCGGGAGTCCTGTATGAAAGACGCATTGTATAACGAGCCTTCAGACCATATGCAAATTTTTTCCAGAGGTCAGTATCCCCGTCATATATAAAATCCTGTGCACCCAGCGTGGGAAAGACTGTTTCCTTGTCCAGGTTTGCAATAGCATCATCAAGAAAATTGAATATTACCTGATAAATGCTTTCCTGGCTGTCAAGAATGGGGGTAAATATTTCTCCGGGCTGTAAAGCCTCTGTCCATGGTACGTCACCCATTACATCTGTCAGACATGCAAGATTATATGCTGACAGTATCTGAGCAATTGCCAGTGTATGGTAATTGCCTTCTTCTGAACCTCCTTCAGAACATTTTTCCCTTATCTTCTTCAGACTGTAAAGGTTTGCATAAACTG